>JABSPG010000036.1 GCA_013214445.1 Ekhidna sp.
ACTCATCAAAACCCTACACCAATTCTGAATCCATTAGCAAAAGCACTTCCATCTTGAAAAGCCCAGTAGTAGTCTACCCGCATAAATTTGAAAATATGCTCTATACCAGCGCCCAACTCTACGTAGTTTCCAATGGTTTCTGTTGTTAAATAATTGGCTGAAGCCACAGCCTGCAGATTCAGTTTTTTCACAAGGGGTATTTTGTTGAAAATGAATTCATTGAAATGGTGCTCATAGTGCGCCTCAAAATAAGGTTTTGCCGTACTGAACTGATAGAAAGGTAATAATTGAAACTGCAGCTCATTCCCAACCTGACTAAAGGCAGTCTGATTTCCCGAAAAGTGTCTAAAGTCAACAAAAGTCAAACTTTCTTCATTTAGAAAGCCTCCTGCAGCAATGGCATAACTGCTGGCACCTACCAACCCTAATTTGATTTCATCCGTCACCTTCAACTGTACAAAATCAAAATTTACATCACTTCCTAAGACATTCAACCCTTTCTTATAGGTCAGATACACTTCGGGATACTTTGAAGGATATATGAACTTTCGATCCGGACGGGTAGCATATGTCTGCTTAAATCGAAAACGAACACTCGCTTCAAAAATCAATGATTGATTCGTATCGAAACCAGTTTGTCCCAACTCTATGTTTGGAGGTTGATTAGACGTGAAGTCTGTTTGCTCTTCAGATGCCCAGGTAAAATATGAGGTGTTTGTCAATGTATCACGTTGAGCATATTCTAATTTAGTATCTAGTAAAATGCCGTTCTTCACCTCTTGCTGAAACCTGAAATAAGCAAAGGACTTTTGGAATAGTTTCAGGAAGTTGTCACCATTTACCAGGGTAACATAGCTGTTAATGAATGGGGATATCGACTCTGCTTCGTCGAACTGGGCTACATAACTTCCTGCTCCGGCATAAAACCTAGTAAACTTATCGTCAAGCTTACGATAGCTACCCTCAACCTTTCCAAAGAACTTTTCGCTTGAAAAGCCATACCTCAAAGCTGGGCGGATCCAGTATCTGGTTCTTTCATTTTCTTGCTTCCAAAACGTAGGCTGTATCTCAGGAACAAAACCCTCCACTGTATTGTATTGAAAAATACTAATTACACCCGGTAACGACCAATACCTTTCCTCTACGCTATTTGAGTGCGTATAACCGGAGAGAAAAATATTGCCGACCGTAAGTTTATTTGTTTCAGCGTCTACAGAATCTTTGTAGGGCACACTCTCCTTTACCAACCTAATGCTGTCCTTAACCTTGTAGTCTGTATACTCAACAGTAGTGAGTGGAATAGGTCGAATATTCTTCCAATAAGTCGTATCTCTTTCATTAGACCCATCCTCAACTCTTAATACTTCTGCACCAAAGTCTTCCTCTACAAAGAGATCTGCCTGTTCTTTCTCTCCAAATTTCTCTTCATAGATCCCTGCTTTCTTATACTCTTCGTAGTTTGGTTGAATCTTATAATTTGAATAAACACCTATATAATACCCACTCCCTTTAAAGCCGAAAGCACCGAAGCTAAAAGAGTACTTTTGAGAAATGGGCATCCAGATATCAAATTCTGTAGCTGCAAATACCTGATTTATTTTCAATGAATCTACAAACTCCAGCCCTCGTGCTTTTGTAACCATTAAGTCAATGGTATGGAATCGCCATTCATCCTCAACTATGTAGATGACCCCTTCAAATGCTGGGTCAGTGGACCTTTTTGGAAGAACTTTTATCTTGTTAATCAACTTACCATTTTCTTCAAAATAACCCAACCACTGAAAATCGTAAAACAAAAAGGCTTGAGGGGCTATGGGTGAAACATAAGACCGCTCCATATCTAAATCGATAAACTTGCTGTAAGGATTGATGTTGAAATCTGACGCCTGATTGAAGCTGAATCCCTGCTCATCTCCACTTACTTTGGAGCTTATCATCCGTTCCGATACCTTGTCTGGCAACTCAAAAGAAAACTCAGAAACGGACTCAGACAGGTAGAGAATTCCGGTATCTACCTCTACTGTTTGCCCCAAGATTTTATCTGGTCTTTTGTCCAATCGAAAGAGTCCCTTCAAGTAAGCATCTGTCTTGTAACCACTTACTTCATTCTCATAAAATTTTCTTTTCCTTATCGCCTCCCTGATAACTCTATCAGCAGGATCGCCATCTCCGGCGGTCACGACTACCTCCTTCAATGTCAAAGCCTGTTCTTTGAGCTTGAAATTATGGCTTATCACTTGCCCATTAGCAAGACTGACCTGCTTTTCTTCCACACCATACCCAACATGTTGAGCCACAATTATATGTGATCCAGCAGGTGTCTTCAAAAAGAAAATACCATCCGCATTTGAAGTGGTCCCAATGGTCGTCCCCTTAATGTAAACAGTAGAAAAAGGAAGAATCTCTCCTGTCTGGCTGATAGTTGTTCCTTTAATACCAGTGGTATTCTGCGCTTGTGTCCCAAAGAGAAATAGGAAAAAGAAAATGTATGAAAACGATCTTTTCATCTGACTTTTTTGAATGAATTTAAATGATAATGCGCCGTAGGTGCATTTAGTTGCATCGCTATCCCACCAAAGACAAAAAGTATTTCCAAAGACCTTAACTTGGCAGTCAAAATTCCATTGTTAAAATCAAGTATGCAAAAGGTTGCAATCATTACAGGAGGTTCTTCGGGTATAGGTAGGTCACTGGTTCTAAAGTACGCCAGCGAAGGTTATGCTGTTGCTTTTACTGGAAGGAATGGCGCACGAATGCAACAGGTGGAAGAGGAGCTAGGTGAACGGCCTTACTTAGCTCTGCACTTAGATGCCGCAGATCAGGAAGACAATGAAAAGATGGTAGCCGAAACAATCGAAAAGTTTGGTAGAATTGACGTTCTTGTCTGCAATGCAGGTATTTCTATGAGGGCTCTGTTTGAGGATCTTGACTTAGAAGTCTTCAAAAAACTTATGGACATCAACTTTTATGGCGCTATCTATGCTACCAAAGCTGCTTTACCGCACATCCTCAAGACCAAGGGTAGCATCATTGCCATCTCATCTATAAATGGCTGGCGATCTACGCCGGCAAGAAGTGCATACTCCTCATCAAAGTTTGCCATGCAGGGTTTCTTTGAAGCTTTGCGGACGGAAGTCATGACACGAGGGGTTCATGTCCTTGTTGTCTGTCCAGGATTTACCAGCTCCAATATCAGAAACACAGCTCTAACAGCAGATGGTAAAGCACAAGGCGAATCACCAAGAGATGAAAAGAAAATGATGACTTCAGAAGAGGTAGCTGAAAGAACATTTGTAGCAGCTCAGAAAAGGAAAAGGGACCTCATTTTAACTTTCGAAGGAAAAATGGCCGTATTTCTAAACAAACTAATTCCTTCCCGGCTCGATAAGATGATCTACAAAATGATGAAAAAAGAACCGGACAATCCACTCAAATAACCTGAATGTTACTCTTCTTGACATATACTTCCTCTCCTTCCCATATGATCTTAACCCATACCTGACCTTCAGCAACCACCTTTACTTTGTGTCCCCTAGAGATTTGATCAATTGGTTCCGCGCCCGCAGAAGGACCGGATCGCAAAAGGGAATGGTCAGATACTACAATGGCTCTATTGGGAGCCGAGAAGCTATTTATTCCAATGGCTAGCACCAAGCATATCAATTGCAGAATCCCAGCTGCGAGAGGACGTTCAGATTTCTTCCATTTTCTTAATACGTAGAGAACCAGTAAAAGTGAAACTGAAAGCAATAAAACCACGAGATACAACTTGTATTTCAAAAGCAAGGCAGTGAAGAAATGTAAATCATTGTACTGATAGCCAGACAAACCATTTTCCTCTGAAAGCTGTTCAAGCTTAAGCACCACATTTCTATCAGCAGACTTTTGATAGTACTTGTCTAAGAAGAGCAACGCTTGATCATAATTTCCCAAACCATCTTGTATAAAAGCCATCTTCAACAGCATCGCAGAAGAAGCCAAACCCTGATCATAAATAGAGTCATATAATTCATATGCTTGGGTGTATTGTTGAGCTCCAAAAAGGGAGTCTGCCTGCCCCATAGAACTGCGTTGCGCACTAGCTACCATAGCTACAGCAATGAACAAAACTCCAGAAAATAATCTCATCATTATTCTTCCAATCATGTGGTAAAATTGATTTAGATTTCTATTTTTGCAACCGCAATTTAAGACAGTGTACTTGAATTGCGCTTCTTTTTACACGAAAGGAGACTATTAATGACTGGCTAGCTCAGTTGGTAGAGCAACGCCCTTTTAAGGCGTGGGTCCTGGGTTCGAGCCCCAGGCCAGTCACGAAAAACCTCAGCAGTAGCTGGGGTTTTTTGATTTCGTTATTTAGCTAATTAGACTAGCTTTACAAGACCTGCGCATGTGGTGGAATTGGTAGACACGCCATCTTGAGGGGGTGGTGGGAGCAATCCCGTGGAAGTTCGAATCTTCTCATGCGCACCATTTTCTTTCAAAACTCATAATTGCCCCGAAGACTTTTTTGGCAATTTATCGTCAAATCCCTTCGGCTACAGGTTTCTCCAAAGGACGTTAGAAAACCAGTTCTGAGAGTCATAGAAAGAAGTGATCGGTTCAAATCCTAAGCTGTCTGCAAGTACACTTAGTTCTTTGGGATCATACTTCTTAGATATTTCCATAAAAATGGCCTCCCATGGTCTGAACTCGATGACCTCACCAGCAATAATCACTTCTTGCTCCCTCTTGCTGATAAGGTAACTTCTACATTCTCCTGTTTGTGGATTATAGTAAGGGTAATGCTGAAATTGATCTCTATCAATGTTCCCGTCCAATTCATAATTAATCCTATCTAGCAAGTTCAAATTAAATTCCCTAGTAATCCCTTTAGTGTCATTGTAGGCACTTAGAATAATTGCCGGATCCTTTTTCAGGTCTACACCCATGAATAACAGATCTCCCGGGTTAATATAGGATTGCAACTTGGCCAAGAAAGCTTCTGCATCAGGGCCAGAAAAATTTCCAACATTCGATCCTAGAAAGAAGACAACATCTTTTTCGGGATTATCTGAAATCTCAGCTAAAGCCTCAAAATAATCTCCTTCATAAGCTTCAATCTTAAGATCAGGAAGCTCCTTGAGTAGATTAGCCTCTAGGATTTCCAAGACATTTCCTGAAATATCTACCGGAGTATATTTGAAATCGACCCCTTCTGATAAGAAATACTTCAAAAGTACTTTGGTCTTTAGCCCATCACCAGCACCCAACTCAATGATTCGAAACGGCTCCCCATCATCCAATGCATTGAGTATTAAGTGCTTCTGGGTTTCAAAAATTTCTAGTTCTTTCCTGGTAAGATAATATTCCTCCAGATGCATGATCTGTTGAAAAAGATTATCCCCTTTTGCGTCATAGAAGTACTTAGAAGAAAGTGATTTATCCTCTGCCTGTAAACCTTCTAGGACATCCGAGGCAAATTGAGTAAGTAGTGTAGTAGCTTTTGACATGTGATTTTAGATATGCTTTGCTAAGCGTATTCCCGCGAACAACCAACGCAAATGTGGGTGGAAAAAATTTCTGTAAGTAGAGCGTATGTGGTTTCTAGGAGTTCCATAGGATCCTCCCCTAAGCACCATTTGATTTACCATGAATTTCCCATTGTATTCTCCTAATGCACCCTCTGGTGGGTCATAATATGGATACTGTGCATAAGGACTAGCAGTCCATTCCCACACGTTTCCATAAAAATCAAACCCTTCAGTTTTAACCGGTCGGAAGTTTTCATTTTCGACAAAATTAGCACCTCTCGGAACTTCTGACTCATACTTATTGCATGCTACTTCCCACTCTTGCTCAGTAGGTAGGCGACATCCTTTCCATCTAGCAAAAGCGTCAGCCTCGTAATAAGACACATGGCATACTGGATCAAAGAGATTAATTTCCTCAAACCCATTCAAAGTGTAATGCCCCCATTTTCCTCCATCTCCCTGACTCCAGTATCTGGGAGCCATAATGTTATTTTCATTGATAAAATCCCATCCTTCGGACAACCAAAGCAGATGATTTTGATATCCCCCATCCTTGATGAAAGACAGATAATCTTCATTACTAACTAACTGAGAACCGACCGCATATTCATGTAAGAAGACTTGATGTGCTCCTTCCTCATTATCGAAATGAAAGTCACTACCCTCAAAGCCAACTTTATAAATACCTTCAGACACACTAAGCCATTCAAATTTTAGACCTGACACTTCTACATCAGCCACTTCTCGTCGATACTCAGGATATAGTGGATTGTCCCCTAAGATTCGTTTGATATCATATAAAAAAAGTTCCTGATGCTGCTGTTCATGATTGCAACCCAAGATCACTACATCTTCAACTTCTGAATTTACTGGTCCTGCAGACAAAAAGCGCTCCATCGCCTGGTTTACATAGTCCCTATATTCAAAAATTTCCTGGACGGTAGGCCTTGTTAATTGCCCTCGATTTTCTCTTGTCCAGCGTTCTCCCGCTGAAACATAGTAGCTATTAAACAGGAAAGGATACCTTGGATGATACTCTTTATACGAAGCTACATTCGGTTTCAAGACGAAAGTTTCAAAAAACCAAGTAGTATGGCCTAGATGCCATTTGATTGGACTCACATCCTTGACTGGTTGGACCACAAAGTCTTCAATTTCCAGTGGCTTACATAGTGAATTTGTTTGAACACGAACCTCCTGATATAAGGCAAGAAGATCGATTTTAGTAGATATTCCCGATTTCAATTCTGCTTGAGATTTTCTTCAAGTTATAAATCTTGTATGAGACAACCCATTAATCCTAACGCTTTCTCCCAAACAATAATACTTGAACGTCCCGGAGACAAAAATGCAATTGCAAAAGGACTATATAATTTCTGAATCAAATAAGAGCAATTACAGTTTCTATGATATGTTCTTGCAACTACATCTTCCTACCGATGGCGGTCCTGTTTATGCAGGAACAAACCTTTCAGACCACATCGCAGAACCTTGGAACGCAATATCTTCCCTAGCGATAGTGATTCCGGCTGTCTATTGGGCATTTAGATTGAAATGGAACTTTAAAGAGTATGCATTCTTATACTTTTTAATGCCATTGCTGGCACTAGGTGGGACCGGTAGTCTATTATATCATGCATCTAGAGTCTCCAACTTTTTCCTCTGGATGGACGTTCTGCCCACTGCGATAGTGACTATGGCGGTAAGTATCCATTTTTGGAGCAAAATCCTACCGAAGTGGTGGCACGCTGTATCTGTGGTTGTCCCTTTCATTTTTCTGCGTTTTATCATAATAGATTACTTTGGAGGACAATTTGCAATAAACCTGAACTATCTAATTATAGGTTTTATCATATTTTTTCCAGTGCTCTTTTACCTATCCAAAACAGCATTCAAAAACGGAAAATCAATTGTACTCTCCATTATTTTTCTGTCCATCAGTCTACTCTTCAGACGGATAGATTTTTTCTTCATAGAAATCTTTCCAATGGGCTCACATTTTCTTTGGCATATCTTTAGCGGATTTGGTGCGTTCTATCTTGCAGAGTATCTCTACTTGGATCGAAGAGATGAAATTCAAAAACAATGAAATCATTACTTACAATACTAATTTTGACAATTTGTCTGGCTTCTACTAGCTCAGCACAGGTTCTACCAACCGATGAAGAAAAGGCCGTGATCTTGGAGCGGCATAATTACTGGCGCAGTGATGTTGGAATATCTTCCAAACTAGAATGGTCAAATGAAATGCAATCACTGGCAGCAGATTGGGCTGTCCAATTGAAAGAAGACAATTGTGGATGGAAGCATCGACCCAATAATAAATTTGGAGAGAACCTGTTTAAGGGTACCACAGGAGCTTACAGTGCAGCATATGTCATAGATGCTTGGGCGAGTGAAAAAGCGGACTACAATTACGGCAAAAACAAATGTCGCTCTGGCAAAATGTGTGGTCACTATACCCAAATTGTCTGGGAATCAACCACGAAGGTTGGATGCGCAAAAATCACTTGTGATGGCATGGACATTTGGGTTTGTAACTACGATCCACCAGGAAACTGGGTTGGAGAAAAACCCTATTGATTGCAACCTTGAGCACCAAAATCAGTCTTTTATAAAAACATAAAATATGAAGACTATATCGACCTTACTTTTATCTATTGCGGTAGCATTTTCGGTTTCCGCTCAAAAAAGAACAATTGAACTAGATGACTTTAACGAATTATCCTTAGGTATTGCTGCTACAGTCTATTTAAAACAAGGTTCTTCTACTGAAGTAGAAATTTCATGTGATGACGACATACTGGATGAAATCGAATTTGAGATGCGGGGAGATAAGCTGGTAATAAAGAGAGAAGGAAAGTGGAACTGGAACAATGGATGGCGAAAATCAGATGTTGATATCTACATCACTATGCAGCAAATTGAGGCGCTATCTGTAAGTGGTAGTGGACTCATCAAAGGACAAAATCAACTTGATACCGATGATATCAGACTGTCTGTTAGTGGATCGGGCGACATGGAATTAGACCTAAACAGTGATGAGCTGGATATGAGAATCTCTGGATCAGGAAGCATACGATTAAACGGCAGTGCAAATGAAGCGGAAGCAAAGATCAGTGGATCTGGAAAAGTTAAGGCCGAAGATCTTGAGGTAAATACTTTTGATGCATCAATAAGTGGATCTGGCAGCTGTTACATTACAGCTAGTGACGAAATCACTGCCAATATATCTGGAAGTGGAAGTGTATACTATTCTGGTGATCCTAAGCGTGTGAATTCAAATTCTTCAGGGAGTGGCAAAGTACGCAAGATGTAATCTTGTGAGTAAAAAAATCAAGCTGTCGTTTGTAGTACCTTCAAGCATTTTCGCACAGCATTCATCAGCTGCTCCGCGTTGCGGAGCGGCTTTTGGATAAAAGCAACATATTCAACATCGTAGTTTTCCATCACCTCCTCAGGATGAGAAGAAATTACGATCGTCTTTGGTTTATGATCACTGATCTCTAATACTTCCGGACCTTCCAGACCAGAGATATTTATATCGAGTAAAAGAACATCGGGCTTATCTAAATCTATCCTTTTTGCGGCATCTAGGGTATTGTCACACGTTCCTATCAGTTTCATTGGACGTACCCTCCCCATTACTACCTTCAGTATCTCTGCAAAAGCAGGGTCATCCTCAACGATTAAGTATCGATATTCTTTACTACTCAAATTGTGTTCCTTTAGCAGTTATCTAGGGGATAAAATTAGAACTTTTTGACGTTTATTTTAAGCTTATCAAAGTGAGACTAAATTACCTATACTGGTAGTATCTCAAATATTGAATCTCGTCCTAATTCTATCCAACAAACCAGTTTCTTCTTCAACTATTTCAACCTTAGTAATTCGATCTCCCAGAAGAGCTGCCACTGGCTGGAGCTCCACATAGTGACTGCAGACTACCTTAAACATTGCGACCATAGGTAAGAATAAAATCATACCTGCGAGCCCCCATAGAACGTTTCCTGCAATCAATGAAAAGATCGAAAAAAAAGCATTGATCTGCATATTGCCTCCCACAATTTTAGGACTAAGGAAATTTCCTTCTAAGAACTGGATAATCCAGAATATCATAATTACGCCAAATGGATACCAATAACTATCAAAAGTGACAAATGCGTAGAGCGTCGGAATCAATCCACCCAACGTTGTGCCCACATAGGGAATAATAGCCAAAATTGCAGCCAGAAATCCAAAGAAAAATGGGTAGTCAATTCCTAGAAGAAACAAACCAAGCGTATTAAGTACGCCTAGCACAGCTATCAACAACACCATACCTGTAAAATACTGCTGACCAACCTCCTGCACTTCTTTTAGCATTTTAATAAAGGAATCCTTTTTATTTTTTGCAGTAAATCGTGACAAGGCCTCCGTTAGATGTTCGCTATAAAGGAGAACTAAAAAAGTATAAATAGAAGCCAAAACAACAAATGATAGAAATGATCCTGTCACGCTCGCTGTGTCAGAAATAATCAAAAAGCTACTGTCAGAAAAAAGGTTGCTCAGTTTGTCAATAAGTGTCTGGGATTCAATGTCTGGAATAACTTTTACCTGCTCATTCAGAAAAGCGACCGAGGTGTCGAGGGTTGTCTTTAGTTTGTCTAAGAAGAGCGTATACTCACCGGCCATCTCAATGATTTGTGCAGAAAAAAGAATCAGCACACCAGAAATGATCAGAAGCACGCTAATCATGGTGATGATAATACTAAAGACTTTTGCAATTCCTTTCTTGGTCAACCATTTTACTGGTGGGTAAAGTATAAATGCAAACAGCATCGCAAAACAAATCGGGACCAGAAGAACCTTGCCAAAATACATAACCGCAACCAGCCCAATCATTGAAGCAATCGCATAAAAAAGCTTGCTGAAAGAAATACTCATTCTTGGTTTTTGGTGTTAAAAATAGCTGTCTTGATATAAAAAAAGCATCAAGAGATTCTTGATGCTTTCAAATAAGAGATCTTTTACGCTCACTCAGTCCCTACTCCCTAAGAAAACCATCACGTAGTAAAGCAATGTTGCTAATGCGCCAAGGGCAGCTACCAAATAGGTAGATGCAGCTGCGTTCAGTGCATCTTTTGCCATTCTATGTTCCCTAGCATCCACAATATTTCTATCTTGAATCCAGGCAAGCGCACGATTACTTGCATCATATTCTACTGGCAAAGTAACAAATGCAAACAGCGTAAAAACACTGTAACAGGCAATAATTACTAGCAACGCTGTGCTAGTTCCAAACATATTGAGTCCAAATGCCCCTAGAAACATCGCGATAAAAATAAAATTTATAACCTTGGCACTCACATTTTGCACTGGGACCATTGCCGATCGAAATTCCAGCCATTTATAAGCTTGTGCATGTTGCACTGCATGTCCACATTCATGGGCAGCTACTGCTGCTGCTGCTGCTGATCGACCATTGTAAACATCCGGACTTAGATTGACTGTCTTATTTGCTGGATTGTAATGATCCGTAAGTCTTCCTTCAACAGATGTAACTGACACATCATATATTCCATTATCTCGGAGCATCAGCTCCGCTATTTCTCGACCAGAAAGTCCTGATCCAAGTGTTACCTGCGAATACTTTTTAAACTTATTTTTCAATCTTGTGCTGACGGCCCAACTGGCTATCATAAACACAACTATAATTACTAATAACATACTTCAAAATATATTTAACAAACATCAACGAAAACGTACAAACAGTGCTGAAGTTACCACTATTTTCAGGCCAAACTTCATATCTGCCACTTTGTCTTATTGAACCTGTTTCTTTCTTCCTATTGATGCAGATATGATAAGAGCGACTGTCCCAAAAACAGCAACAGCAACAATCTGTGAGGTATGCAAGAGAGTAGCCAGAAAAAGTCCTGTGGTTTTATCAATCCCGTACAAGAGCAACATCGCTGCAATCATTCCATGATAGGTACCAAAACCATTCTGTACTGGGATTGATAGTGCAATACCTCCAGTTACTAAAAGCATAAATCCAACACCAATCCCCAAGTGACTTGTCTCAGGCAATGAAAAGATAATTATATATGACATAAAGTAGTAAACCACCCAAAGAAGGATAGTAGAAAGAACAAATCCTCTGACATTGGATATATCTCTTAACGATAAAACCCCTTCAAAAAAAGCCTTAAGTATCTTACCGAATTTTCCTCCAATTTGATCTCTCTTTCTGATAATCAACACAACAGCGACAAATCCAACAATTCCTGCGATGACTATCGAATAAATGAAATATGCTGGCAACTCCACACTAGCATAAGCATCTGAAAAAAAAGTGACTATGCGATCAAACTCCCAAAGAAGGCTTAAACAAAAAAGAAAAATGAGTGTCAAAAAATCAATGATTCGCTCGGTCACAACGCTTCCCAGTGCAGTCGCGACAGGCACGTCATCGTTTCTCTTGAGTACTCCGCATCTAGTTACCTCTCCTAATCTTGGCAATGCAAGGTTTGCCAGATAGCCAATAATGACAGCTAATAACGTGCGCCTGGTCTTCAACTTGAAACCAAGTGGAGCAAGAATGATATTCCATCTATATGCCCTTGCCACATAGGCCAATACAGATAACATAATGGACAGAACTACCCAACTATAGTCTACAGATTTGGTCTTACTCAGAAAATCCGACCAATCTATGTTTCGAAAAACTAAATAAAGTAGGACAGCTGCTAACCCTGTACTTATCAGAACTTTCAGTACATCGATTATTCTTCTTGACATCCGTTCAGTCTAAGAAACTATTCGATTTTTTTCATCTGGAAAAATGACTATCGGCTCATGGTCACGAGCCTCTTTCCTATCCAAAGAGCAATATGAAATAATGATTACAATATCACCTACCTGTGCTTTTCTCGCAGCTGGACCATTCAAGCATATCTCACCAGAACCTCTTTCTCCTTTGATTACATACGTCTCAAGACGCTCTCCATTATTGATATTAACGATCTGTACTTTCTCATTTTCGATCAAATCTGCAGCATCCATCAGATCTTCATCAATAGTCACAGATCCCACGTAATGCAACTCTGCCTCAGTAATTTTGACTCTGTGTATCTTAGATTTTAATACCTCTATGAACATCCTATTTTATTTGGGGCGCAAATATAGATTATCAATTAGTCTTACACCTTCGACATAACCCGCAATACACACTGCTAGTTCACTCCCAATCTCGTAGTTGTCGACATTTGATAGATCGGAAGTATTAATTGCTTCCAAATATTCAAGATCGAAACCACTTGTAATCTGACACAGCTCTTGAGCTTTTGTTAAAGCTAAAGGCAAACTCATACCATTCAATAGGTCATCTTCTATCTGAAAAAGTGCCTTACTTAAAACTGCAGCAATTTCCTTACCTCCATCGGAGAGTCTTCTATTCCTCGATGAAAGAGCTAACCCTGACGACTCTCTGACAGTATCTACACCAATTACTTCGCATCTAAAACTTAGGTCAGCACACATTCTTTTTATCAATAAATATTGCTGCAAATCCTTCAAGCCAAAATAGACTCCATCAGGATCTACCAGGTGCAGTAGCTTGCTAACTACTATGCCAACGCCTTCAAAATGTCCTTTCCTGAACTTACCTTCTAATCTACTTGCCAAAGCTCCAAAGTTGACGGAAACAAGAGGCTTCTCTCTATAAAACTCCTCTTCGTCTGGAATAAAAACATAATCAACCCCACACTCTTTGATTAGTGAAAGATCTTCTTCAAGAACCTTAGGATAGCTCTCTAAATCAGAGACATTGTCAAATTGAAGTGGGTTAACGAAAATGCTTACTACCGTGCTGTCATTTTCTTTTACTGACCTTCTAATTAGGGAAAGATGGCCTTCATGTAAGGCACCCATTGTAGGTACAAAGCCTAACTGAAAAGAATCGGATCGGTGATTGCTCAGCGTTGAGCGCAGCTCAGAAATTGACTCAATTGTTTGCATTTACCTCGCATCATCAAGTGGCTAACTTATTGAAAGCGTTGATAATAAATTAAAAAAATGGTAACTTTGTGCTCATTTTTATCAAATCGCATTAAGAAAATCATAGCATTTATGGAAAACGTTAGAATCCTTTATGTGGCAAGTGAAATCAACCCATTTCTCAAAACCACAGAGGTAGCGGAGTTTGTCAGGAGGTTACCTCAAGCAATGCAAGAAAGAGGAATGGAGATAAGGATTTTAGTACCAAGGTTTGGACTTATCAATGAGAGAAAGAATCGACTTCATGAAGTTGTCAGACTCTCCGGAATTAATATAGCAGTGGGCGATGAAGAAAAGCCTCTCGTTATCAAAGTTGCCTCGATTCCAAATGCTAAACTTCAAGTTTACTTCATCGATAATGAAGATTACTTCTACCGAAAATCTGTATTCTTTGACAAGGAAGATAATTTCTTTGAAGATAATGATGAGCGAGCAATATTTTTCTGCAAAGGCGTTTTAGAAACTGTGAAGAAGTTAGGATGGTCTCCGGATATCATTCACTGCAATGATTGGATGACAAGCTTGATTCCTCTTTATACAAAGACAACCTACAAAAACGATCCAATTTACAAGGACGCCAAAACCGTATTTACTATTTACAACAATCGATTCACTCATAAATTTGGTGATGA
>JABSPG010000360.1 GCA_013214445.1 Ekhidna sp.
AAAAGCTGCACCTTTCTCCGCCGATTACTTTGAATTCAGAATAATGCTGCCCGTCTTAAGTCCCTTGCCCTTAACACTCAAGGTCATTTCGCCTGCTTCTTCCTGCGACTGAATACTGACTACCAACTTGCCGCTAAAAGCTTTCATCGTAGGCAAGTGAAACATCTCTAATGACGTAGCATCTCCATTGCATACTACCTTGAAATCACCAGCTCCTTTCACATCGAAAGACAACTGATTATCCGCCGTAGGGCACAGATTACCATCTTTGTCTACTACCGATATGGTGACGTAACTAAGATCTTTTCCATCGGCAGTTATCACCTCTCTGTCAGCAGACAACTCCAAATGGTGCGGAGCGCCTGCCGTATGAAGTTCCTTCTCCGCTACTGCATTTCCTTGCTCGTCCAATGCCACAACTTTCAGCGTGCCTGGCTCATACTTCACATCCATCCACATCAGGCGATAGCGATGCTGATCCGTCTTTTCCTTGGTTTTTGTTTGCACTCCCTGGCTAACTCCATTGACAAACAACTCCGCACTAGGATAATTGGTGTACACAAAAACAGGCGTCACCTCTCCCTCTCTGCCAGCCCAATTCCAGTGGGGTAAAATGTGTAGGGTTTCCTCCTCGGTATTCCATCGGCTTTTGTAGAGATAGTATCGATCTTTTGGAATCCCTGCCAGATCGCAAATGCCAAAGTACGAGCTACGGGCGGGCCATTCGATATTGTAAGGGGTAGGCTCTCCCAAGTAATCAAACCCTGTCCAGACGAACTCTCCAATTACCCAATCATTGTCATCCTGAAGCACAAAATCTTCATCTGGAAGATTGGACCAGCTGCATGCCTCAAAGTCGTATGATGAACTCTGATTATCATCATAACGCTTCATTTTGGCTGGCTCCACCGGGAATTTATAGACACCTCTAGAACTGACAGTAGATGCAGTTTCTGATCCTAAGATGAAGCCTTGAGGAAACTTCTCATAAGCCTCCTTATAAAGGTGCGTCCGATAATTCAGCCCCGGAATATCCACCAAAGAACCAAACCCATTTTTCATGACCACCTCCACTTTGTTCATTCCGATGGTTACCGGTCTGGTAGGATCTTCTCTATGGAAAATGTCTTGCAGCCACTTAGCTCGCTTTGCGCCTTCATTGTTTCGTTGGTCCGGTATCTCATTCCCAGAACTCCACATCACGATGGAGGGATGATTTCGTGTAGCTCTCACCAAGTTCACCACGTCCTTCTCTGCCCACTCGTCGAAGTACGCATTGTAGCCATTTTTTACCTTGGGAATGGTCCATTCATCAAAGCTCTCAGCTAGAAATAAAAAGCCCATCTCATCAGCTAGCTCTAGCTGCTCATGTGATGGCATGTTGTGAGAGGATCGGATGGCATTGCTGCCCATATCTTTCAAGATCTGCAGTTGTCTCCTCATAGCCGCTTTGTTCACAGCAGCTCCCAACGGTCCAAGATCATGATGGAGGCATACACCTTTAAACTTGGTCACTTTTCCATTCAGCACCAGCCCTTTACCTCGCTCATAGGCTATACTCCGTATGCCAAACGTGATTTCCTGATCATCCTTCAGCTTCCCGCCCTGATATAGTTCAAGCCGAGCTTTGTACAAGGTTGGACTATCCGGCGACCATAGGTCAGGACCATCTACCGGCAGATCAAGGATAAGCTCATCTCCAAACAGGGTTGCTGACTCACTTGCAGCAATCCCATTCCCTTCATGGTCGCTAATGCTGGCTTTAACGGTCAGGTCTTGACCTGTGACCTTTGTTTTGATATTGACTCTTGCCTTCTCTTCACTGACATACGGTGTGGTGATGAATGTGCCCCATTGCTGAAAGCTGACTTCATCTTTCACGATCAGTTGCACCTTTCGGTAAAGGCCAGCCCCAGGGTACCAGCGACTCGCCATTGGCTTATTATCTAGCCTGACTGCAAGCAAGTTTTGCTCGCCTTCCTTAATCTGTTCCGTAATATCAAAGTAGAAGTAGCTATAGCCGTTGGCACGTTCTCCGACTTTCGTACCATTCACAAATACTTCAGCATTGCTCATGGCTCCATCAAACGTAACCAAAACTCTTTTCCCTTCAGTATAAGTTGGAACCTCAAACCAAGTCCGATACCACCCTATACCAACGTGCGGCAAAGCCCCCGTTCTACCTGTACGTGTACGTGCCTTTTTCTCCAGATCTTCTTTTACACGGATGAACTGAACGTCATTTTCTTTGTCAAAAGGCCCCTTAATGGCCCAATCATGAGGTACCTCCACTTGTTCCCAGCCTTTGGTATTGAGTGATAGTTTTTCCCCTCCCGACACCTCTTCGTTCTTAAACCGCCAGTCCTTTTCCAATGTAATGACCTGCCTTGTTGCAGATTGCTGTGCCTCACTATTGAAAAATACTCCAACAAATACGAGCAGAGCTAAAAATTGACTAAGTATTACCCGGTAGCGTTCTCTCATTTTGATTGTCCTTGATATTTGTTTTTCGCTCGATAATCTTGTACCACTCCTCCATAGGGATAATGTGCTGAGGCCGATCGTGACTCTTCACTAAACAGCTTTTCCATCTGCTGAACCACCTCTGGGAAGTCGCTGGCAACATCCGTTTGCTCTCCTTGATCCTTTTCAAGATCATATAACTCAATAGCAGACCTAACACCATATCGCACCCCTTTCCATTTCCCAATTCTGGCAGACTGTCGGAACCCACCCTTTGGCATTTTTTGAAACCATCCGTCCAATTGAAACTCCCACTGCAAGCTTTGATGTTGCTGGGTCTGCTCTCCCCCTGTCCATGTCGGCATCATAGATAAGCCATCCGTCTGAACAGGTATCTGCATACCTACCAGTTCACTGAATGTGGGCATAAAATCTTGAAAGCCAGCTACCTGATCTGTGACATCCGGAGTAATCTTACCAGCCCAATTGACCAACAGTGGTACTCGGATACCTCCTTCATAAACATCTTTCTTTGCTCCCCTTAGCGCTCCATTACTATCAAAGAATTCATGATCATGACGGCCCTCTCGCTGCGGCCCATTATCACTTGTGAAGATGACCATGGTGTTGTCTAACTCACCCTTCGCTTTCAAGTGGCGAAGTAGAACTCCTATTTGCTCATCCAGAAGCGTGATTTTAGCAGCGTGTATTCGCTCTTCTTCTGGCCAGCCCATATCCGCATACAAAGTAGAATCATAGATCAGCTCCTCCCTTTTGTGAGGTGCACGGTAGGACATGAACAGAAACAGCGGACTGTTAAGGTCAGCTGTATCCAGATAGTTTAGCGCCATATTGGTTCGGTATTCATCTTCACTCCTCCACTTTCCTTTCCAAAAAAATGTGGAGTCTTGCATACCGTTTATGTACTCCCATTTTCCCGAGTCCGAATTGGCCACAAAGTGACTCTTTGTCTGTCGCAGGGACCACTGCTCCTGCACTGCATAGTCAAACCCACGATGATGTGCCCAAGTGGACACGTCACTAGCATCTCCCAGATGCCATTTCCCAAAGTAGGCAGTTTTGTAGCCAGCGCCTTTCATCATCTCACCCAATGTGACTTGATCCTTGGTGAGTGTGACTCTATCCCATAGGTCATTGCCAAAATATCCTGAATTGCCACGAACCGCATTGTGATGCGAAGAAATCCCCGTAAGCAAAACCGCTCTTGACGGAGAACAAACCGCATTGCCAGCGTAGAAATTGGTAAAGCGTAGGCTTTCCTGCGCCAGACTATCCAAGACGGGTGTCTTGATCATCTGCTGGCCATACGAGCCAATCTCGCCATAGCCTAGATCATCTGCCAGCAGAAAAATGATGTTTGGCCGATCATCTTGGGCAGACTCGTTCTTAGTCTCCGTTTTCATGCATCCCAGGCAGGATACCAATAGCATCAATTGAATTGCTTTCGCTCTTGTCATTTAGTTTCTCTTCTTTGTTTTGCTACGCTCGTACATCGGATCATAGGCTTCATTTGGAGAAGGATATTGTGCCTTCACTTCCGCTCTCCATGTATCCAGCTTCTGCTTGAGCTCTTGGCTTACAAGTGGCCAAACCTCACTTAAATCCTCCTCTTCGCCAAGATCACTCGCAAGGTCATAAAGTTCAATAGAGCCGTTCTCCAAGTTTTCAATCAACTTCCAATTTCCATCTCTGATGGCACTGTAGGGCACAGCTCCTTCGCTATGGTAGTGAGGGTAATGCCAAAACACAGGCTGTGAACTTGGCGTACCGTTTTCAAGTATGTCTTTCCAGCTGGAACCATCAATAGCGCCCTGCTGCTTTGGTACTTTCAGTCCCGCTAAATCCAGCAAAGTGGGATAGTAGTCTGTCGAATTCACAACGGCATCAGAGGTCACCCCGCCATCAAGATTGGGAGCCACCAAGATGGTTGGGATACGAACGCCACCCTCATACATCCCTCCTTTTCCATGTCTGAGTGGCGTATTTGTAGTTATGGACCTTCTTTTTCCAATCAGTCCGCCATTGTCTGAAGTAAAGAGTATGATGGTATTTTCGTAAACTCCAGCCGCTTTGAGTTGATCAATAACCCGACCTACTGCATCGTCCATGTGCTCCACCATGGCTGCATATACCGCATTTTGATGATTCTTGGTAGAATCAGTCTTAGAACGATACTTTGCTATTTTCTCTTCCTTGGCTTGTAAGGGCAGATGAACGTTATAGAGCCAAAAATTGATAAAGAAGGGTCTGTCTTTGCTGGCCTTGATAAGGTCGCCCACCTC
>JABSPG010000361.1 GCA_013214445.1 Ekhidna sp.
TCAGCATCTATTTTGTCACTCTTACCTCTGGCCAACCCTATACTTCTCTTAATATGAAGTGAAGATTCTAACCAAACTTTGCCACCACGACTCATCAGGTACTTCACCAAGTTGCGTGTGTAGATCCCCATATGCTCCATACAAAACAGTGTCTGCTCATGATCTTCGTTTCCATGCTGTTTCATCCACCGTTTTAACTTCTGGTAACCTTCTGAAGTATTGGTTAGTGTGACTGCATGATACCTCTGAGTAGACAATTCAACCATACAGGCATCAATACTCAATTTGCTTACGTCTATCCCCACAATAAAGGGACAACTTACTTGTGTTCTGCTTTCGGTTTTCATAACTTTTTCTTTCTAAACCTTGATAGTGGGACCTTCAGCTACACACTGACTCCCGAATATCTATCTGAAACTTAAGATGGAACAGCAGATACTAAATCGCCCAATAGGTCCTAACACCTGGTTAGCGCTTAGTTCTAATCTGCCGTTCCTATCTTTAAGTTATAATTAATGCTTCTTGAAATAATGATATGACAGGAAGCTAAAGGTTAGCAATAACCTAAGTACTGAGATCGTCTATTGGTTTCTTATCTTAGTATCGCTATGAAATACTTCTCTATAAGCCTATACCGTAAAATGTTAAACTGCGCAATTGCAGAAGGTATGAAGCGGGAAGATTTCATGAATTTGCCTACCCCGATCGATACCATAAATGATTTACAAGCCATACCCGCAGATGAGTTTTTTAGCCTTCATGAATTACTCGATGAAAAACTAGGGCCTGGGTTTGGTGTGAGGGTGGGTCAGCAAATGAAAATCGAGGATTATGGCGTACTTGGCCTCTCCTGGCGTACCTGCTCTCGGGCCGGTGAAATCTTTGAAAGAAGTGAACGCTACTTTAAGCTGCTGTCCAATACGTTTATGTGGCAGATAAAAGAAGAAGGAAACCTTTCCCATGTTCATCTAAATCGAGAAGCACACAGAAGAGGTTTAGAGCTGTCAACAGAAGCCAGCCTTTCAGCAACGGTAGTCGTACTTCAAGCCATGACAGAAAAACCCATCTTTCCTACCCAAGTGGCTTTTAAACACAACCCTCCAAACGATCTCAATTCATATGAAGAAGCTTTTCAATGTCCAATATACTTCAATCAGCCCCACTACTCGATCACGTACAAAACTTCTGACCTGCGAATCAGGACAGCAAAAGCCGATTCAAGCATCAACCAATTTTTGGTACAACGAGTGGAAGAAGAAACCAAAGGACTCGAAGTTTCGGGTAGTAAACTCGCCTTCGATGTAGAAAAACTAATCGCAGATGCACTTCCCAGCGGTATTCCAAGTATTCATCACATAGCGGAACAGGTGGGAATGAGTAACCGCACCCTGACCAGAAGATTATCCGATGCTGGAATCTCCTACAGAGACCTTATCAAGAAAACGCAGGAAGGCGTTGCTACCTACCTATTAAAGAAATCATCCAGAAGCATTGCTGAAATTGCTTTTGAAACTGGCTTCTCCGAGCAAAGTGCGTTTAACCGCGCATTTAAGCGCTGGAAAGGGCTCTCCCCTGTCGAATTCCGTAAATCATAGTACAAAAATTCATTTTGGCACAAAGTGTCAAAGTATTGGCACAAAGTGTCAAGCATAGGGCTTCTCCGGCTTTCAATTTTACACTCGTAATTAATCGCGAACAAAATGAAAGCAAGACTCAACACAATAGTATGGCTGGGTGCAATCACAGTGCTGATTCTCTTCAGCTCCTTTGATACCCCGGGAGAGGCTACAAAGCAAAATCAGATGAAGATATCTGTTGCTGACAATACGCTAAAGAAACAGGCCCTTAAGATCCTCGAGACGAAATGCAATGTCTGTCATCGCAAGCAAAACCCGCTCATGGTTTTTAAAGAAAAGAACATGTCCAAGCGTGCAAAGAAGATCTACAAAATGGTATTCAAGGAACGGAAGATGCCAAAAGGCAATGACATCCGATTGACCAATGAGGAATACATCACACTAGAAAAATGGCTTTTCACACAAGAAATATTTTAATCATGGAACTACCTATCCAAAACATATCACTCAACACTACTGTGATTCTCACCGGACTCTCCGCAGGCCTTTTCTATGCTTGGTCAATCTCAGTGATAC
Organism: Ekhidna sp.; assembly: GCA_013214445.1. GTDB lineage: Bacteria > Bacteroidota > Bacteroidia > Cytophagales > Cyclobacteriaceae > Ekhidna. The sequence continues at coordinate 2,154 of JABSPG010000361.1, forward strand.
CAGGAACGCAAAAGATCAATGATCTCAGCTATTTGTATACGATGCAGAGCATCAACCGGGCAATATTAAATCCGGCTTTCTTCATCGTCTTCTTAGGGAGCCTCATCGCCCTTGCTTGCTCCTCCTACTTCAACTATGGTGTAAGTACGAAAGGCTTCTGGTTTTTGCTCATAGCTACGGTAACCTACCTTATAGGGACAGTAGGAGTCACTGGTCTAGGAAATGTACCGCTCAATAATGAGCTAGAGGGATTAAAAATACCAGCACTTAGCACGGAAGAAGCAGCTGAATTCCGAAAGTATTACGAGTCGCGCTGGAACAAGCTTCATACCTATCGCATGCTTTTCTCAGTCTTCTCATTTGTCATGGCTTTACTGGCACTCAACACTCAAATAAAATATCAATAAATATTATGGCCTTTTTTAGTTATTTAAACAAAAATTCAGATATCACAGATATCACATTCAATGATCGCCCAAGACTGGGTCCTTTAGACAAAGCATCGCAAGCAATCATGAGAGGTAAATCTGCTTTTAGTGAGGCAGAACGGGAAATTATGGCAGCATATGTTTCAGGCATAAATGCTTGTTCCTTCTGTCATGGCTCTCATAAAGCAGTAGCTAGGCAGTTTGGCATTCAACCTGATGTAATTGAGCAGTTGGTAGAAAATATTGATACTGCACCTGTCAACGAAACTCTGAAACCCGTATTTATTTACCTCAAAAAGCTTACGCTCAACCCAAGTAAACTAACAGAATCTGATGTAGAAAAAGTAAAAGCAGCGGGCTGGTCAGAAGATGCGCTGCATGAAGCAATATTAGTGGGCTGTTTATTCAATTTTTATAACCGTTTACTGGATGGTCATGGGGTGAAAGGAGATAAGCATATCTACCAATTCGCTGGTAAACACCTAGCTAAAAATGGATACGGAGTGCCTTGGTTCATAGGATTGATCAAGAAATCCATAAAGAAAAGTAATCTCAAAAAACTGCAAGAAATTAAGAAAACATCTCAAGCCCAAAGTAAATAAACTCAAATAATTCATACCATGAAACACAACATCTTAGTAATCGGAGGAACCGGTAAGACTGGTCACCGAGTAGTAGAAAGACTAACAAAGTCAGGACATCATGTAACCGTAGGGTCAAGGAACGGCACTCCTTCCTTTGATTGGGAAGACTATTCCACCTTTGCCCCTGCACTAAAAGGAATGGATCGTGCATATATCGTCTACTATCCAGACCTAGCGGTTCCTGGAGCTAAAGAAGCAATCACCGCTTTGACGGAGGCTGCTTTGAAAGCAGGTCTTGAGAAAGTGGTGCTGTTATCCGGAAAAGGAGAAACAGAAGCAGAAGCCTGTGAGCAAATTGTTGCAAACTCAGGACTGAACTACTCGCTGGTAAGAGCTTCCTGGTTTAATCAAAACTTCAGTGAAGGGGCTTTTCTGGATTTCGTACTAGCGGGTCAAGTAGCACTACCCATGCCTAATGCTGAAATTCCATTTGTGGACGCTGATGATATTGCTGAGGTAGTGACGAAAGTACTGGTTGACGATTCTTACAACGGGAAAACCATCACGGTAACTGGCCCCAAAAAGCTCACTTTTAAACAGGTGGTCAGCGTGATGGAACATGCTATCGGAAGAGATGTCAAATACATTCCAATCTCTATTGAAGAATTCAAGACTGGAATGAAGGCAGCAGGGCTACCAGACTCTTACGTATGGCTCTTCGGATATCTATTCAAAGAAGTTTTGGGAAATCCTGACAATCAAGAAGTGTCACACGATGTAGAAAAAGTGCTGGGGCGTAAGGCGACATCCTTCGAAGAGTATGCACAAAAAACGCTGGCGACCGGCGTTTGGAATCAAGCTATTGTGCAATGAATATAATATTGGGGGAGCTATGTGTAACTGAACTAGCTCCCTTAATTCATTTTAAATGGCATATTGCTAACAGACACTATCATCCATAAGCCTACCAAGCTATTTGCAAAGGCTGGTGCTATCCGATACTTTAGTAGATATTTGAAAGGTCTAGCTTACGGATGATAGTTGGACGTTCATACACAAGGACTACTCACTACAATCCATCTTTGATTTCAAGGTAACCTTATCAGAATTTAAAAGAATAGATTTCTCAGTTCTCCACTTGAAAGACACGCACTTCAAACATCCCACTCCTCGTTCAACTGTGAGATCACATGGTGACCAGTCATATCAAACTGACAAGGCACAATGGAGACATAATTGTTTGCCAGTGCCCATTCATCATTGTCTTCTCCTTTGTCGTAGTTAACAAAGTTTCCTGCCATCCAGAAATAGGACCTTCCGTACGGATCTTTTCGTTCATCAAACTGCTCTTCCCAAGCTGCTTTAGCCTGTCTGCATACCTTGATCCCTTTGATGGTCTCTTGCTGCTGCGGAGGAAAATTCACATTTAAAGCAATCCCTTTTGGAATCCCTCTTTCTAGCGCTTGCTCTGTTACCTTCTTAATATACTCATCGGTATGATCCATAGGCGCCTCAGGATCATAATCGCACAGCGAGAAACCGATTGCGGGCAATCCTTCGATGGCTCCTTCTATCGCGGCACTCATCGTACCTGAGTAA
>JABSPG010000362.1 GCA_013214445.1 Ekhidna sp.
TGAGAAAGAAATATATTTGGGCAGAGAAACTAATGCCAGATAACTCTCATTTGTCAGATCAAGTAGTGGCTATTACAAATTAATACAAGTAACTCTCGAGAAGCTATAGATCAGCCCTCACAAAATTTCGCGAGGGCTGATATTTTCAATCTTTTTTACTCATCATTAAGAGTTCATTAAGACTAATTTCGGTAACATATTTAGTATGTCCATCTTTTTCGTATGATCGATTGATCAGTTTTCCTTTCATGGCTATTTCACTTCCTTTATTCAGGTAGTCTTCCGTAATATCTGCTTTCTTTCCCCACACAACAATGTTATGCCACTGCGTGTCTGTCACCTTTTCACCTTTATTATTATAATAGGTTTCGTTAGTTGCTAGGGAAAAAGTAGCCATCTTTTTACCACTTTCGAATGTTCGCACTTCAGGCTTGTTACCTAATCTACCAATTAGTTGTACGCTGTTTTTTAGACTTGTCATAATTTTAAATGTTTAGTTTGATAATTTCATCATTTGGTAGATGAATGTGTCGTTTGACGAATGCAAAGGTTTAACATGGTGGAAGCACCAACCGGTTATTAAATGCTTAGAGTCGTTTATAACCGTTTACAAACGTTTGTAAATTGCTTTTATCACTGATTATCAATAAATTGGAGTATGTCTGAAAGAAGTTGTTTAGAATGTGGTAAACCGGTTTTTGGTCGTGTTGATAAAAAATTTTGTTCAGACTCCTGCAGGAATGCCTACAACAATAGGTCCAATTCAACCAGCACAAAGTACATTCGTCAGGTAAATAATATCCTTATCAGAAATCGTCGCATCCTGTTGGACTTGAATCCAAATGGCAAACGAAAAATGCATCGAGACAAACTTCTGAAAGTGGGTTTTGATTTTGAATATTTCACCAATACTTACACCACTAAAGCTGGAGATGAATATCGCTTTTGCTACGAACAAGGATACCTTACATTAGAAGATGGTTTCGTTTTGCTTGTTGAGAGTAAGAAGTAGGATTGAGCTTACCAAGATGCCTGATTTAGGTTTGCATCAATAGTTGTTGTTGAGTCTGTTACTATTTCAAATGGTCTACAATAACAATCTTCAGGGCACTGAATTTCTACGCAGACCTTCTCCTCTTGATCGACGATGAATAGACTATATTGACCTTTTGGCAGTCTTATTTCAAAAAGACCTTGCTCATTGGATTGCGTTGAATACAAGAGTTCTGATGAATCATATTTTAAAATACGATTAGTGATAAGAATTGTGGTTGAATAGGGGCGAGCTTCACATGGTTCCACTCCTGGAGAAGGCATACAATTTCCTTCATAGATGCCGATCTGCCCTTTTAAAATTCCGAGAACTGATGATGATTTTTGAGTAACACATGATGCCATGAGGATTAAAAGTGCTATCAATGTTTTCTTGGAATAGGATATCATTGTATTTGAATAGTACTATTTATTTAGACTTGTATCTACTTTTATCCTTCAATATCGTAGTTTCATCGAATGCATGGATTAGAAGGCTTCATCTTTTAATCTATTTCCGACTTTTAATAGTGCAATTATAAACAACGCATTTCGAAAAATATTTTTTATCAGAATTTTATTCTGAGAATAATTATTAATTAAATATTTTATTCTTTACAAAAATGTTCGTGGGAAGAATTGTGCAAAGTCAAGGAAAAATATCAATATATTAGGTGGCGTAATTTTTAACCTAATCGTACTACTATGAGAACAATTAACCGACAGGTTAAGGCAATATTGTTTGTCTTGACACTGTCCACTACTACTTTGGTTTTTGCTCAAACGCCTGAGCAAAGACAGCAAATCAGTGACAAATACAACAAAGCGAAGCTCACTGAACTCCAAAGGGATTTTAAACTAAAGGAAGATAGGCGTAGAGCAGAAGCGATCAATTTAGCCTCTATCCGAGGATGGGAAATTTTGAAGCCAAATACTGATGGTACAATTGATGAGTTAGTGGCTGTATCTGCTGATGGACAACCTATTTATTATACTTTATTTAATGAAGATGCTGCCAGATCTACTCGTGCCAATCATCTTAATATCGGAGGTTCTTTGGGTTTAAGTCTAGATGGACAAAATATGACAGCTCATGTTTGGGATGGTGGGCCTACCAGGAACACACATCAAGAGTTTGATGGACCTGGGGGAAACAATCGCGTATCTACCAATGATGGTGTGACTGGTTTGAATGGGAATAGTTTTCATGCGCAACACGTTACGGGAACGATCGTGGCGTCTGGCGTTCAATCAGCCGCAAAAGGAATGGCTCCTCAAGCGCGCGCGCTCACACATGATTGGAATAATGACCTTTCAGAAGCTGCTTCAGAAGCTGCAAGTGGTATGTTACTGTCCAACCATTCATATGGATACAGGGCAAGCCTTGTGCCAGATTGGTACTTTGGTGCATATTTAGATGAGTCCAGAGACTGGGATAATTTACTATACAATTCTCCTTACTATTTGATGGTTGTGGCTGCTGGAAATGATGGAAATGATAACTCTTCAAATGGTAATCCATTGGCTGGATCTTCAGCTTTTGATAAGTTGACAGGACATTCTACATCCAAAAATAACATGGTGGTTGCCAATGGCCAGGATGCCAATGTGAATAGTGATGGTTCTTTGAATTCAGTTATTATCAATAGTGGTAGTAGTGAGGGGCCAACGGATGATTATCGTATCAAACCTGATATTACAGGAAATGGCACAGGTGTCTATTCAACATATGATAATGCCGATAATGCCTATAATTCAATTAGTGGAACATCAATGGCTTCCCCTAATGTCACAGGATCTCTATTGTTGCTTCAGCAGCATTTTAATAACCTGAATGGGAATTTTATGCGTGCAGCGACTCTAAAGGGACTGGCATTACATACTGCTGACGATGCGGGCATTTCGGGCCCGGATGTAGTTTATGGATGGGGTTTAATGAATGCCAAAGCTGCCGCACAAGCGATTTCTGATAATGGAAGTGGCAGTATGCTAGAAGAATTGACTTTGTCAAATGGAGGGTCGTACACTATCAATGTTGATGCTGACGGGAGTAGTCCTCTGATGGCATCTATTTCGTGGACTGATCCGGCAGGTACTGCAAATTCAGGTACTGCAAATCAAACAACTCCTGTATTAGTAAATGACTTAGATATAAGAGTAAGCAAGGGTGGAACCACTTATAGTCCTTATAGACTCACTGGGATAAATTCAAATGGCACTGGAGACAACACCAGAGATCCATTTGAAAGAGTGGATGTATCTGGAGCTACTGGTGCGTACACTATTACAGTCACTCATAAAGGCTCGCTATCAGGAGGCAGTCAAAATTTCTCTTTGGTAGTCACTGGAGTAACAGGTACCCCGCCTACTTGTAATGCTATCACTCCAACTGGTTTATCATCGTCGGGTGTTGGCACCACAACTGCAACACTGAGCTGGGATGCTGTTTCAAATGCCTCGTATGATGTTAGATATCGTCCTGTGGGAGGTTCATGGTCTACTTTCTCTGTGTCTGGTACAAGTACCAATTTGACTGGACTACAGAGTGGAACACAGTATCAAGCACAGGTAAGAAGTAAATGTCCTGATAACTCTACTTCTTCTTACAGCTCAACAGAGAGCTTTACAACGGATGCTGTAAGCTTATCGTGTAATAGTACAGTCAGCACTTTTCCATATGCACAAGGTTTTGAGTCAGGTGATGGATGGAATCAGCTGGGAGGTGATGATGGTAACTGGGTAAGAGATGCGAATGGAACTCCTTCTTCTAATACAGGCCCAAGCTCAGCTGTTGAAGGATCTTTCTATATGTTCTTAGAAGCTTCTACAAATAATAGTGCAGGACAAATTGGAAATAATGCCACCGCTATTCTTGAGAGTGATTGTTTTGATCTTTCTGGTGTAACAGGAGCAGCTTTCAGCTTTCAGCATCACATGTTTGGGAATAATGTTGGATCTATTTCAGTACAAGCATCGATTGATGGAGCCACTTGGAATACGTTATATAATCAGTCAGGCAATCAAGGCAACCAGTGGAATGCCGTTGAAGTCAGCCTGGACTCCTATGTTGGCGGAGATGTAAAACTTAGAATAGTAGGCACTACAGGAAATGGGTGGAGTAGCGATATTGCAATAGATGACCTTGCGTTGACGACCAGTGGAGGGGCCGACACAGAGGCACCTACCGCCCCAACGGGATTGGCAGCATCTAATGTGACTGAAACAACTTTGAGCCTCAATTGGAATGCATCTTCTGACAATGTAGGTGTGACTGGCTATGATGTTTATCGGGGATCTTCTAATCTAGGGACAGTGACCGGAACATCTGCAAATATTACAGGACTAACGGAATCTACAAGCTATACTTTTACTGTTAGAGCCAAAGATGATGCTGGCAATATTTCAGCTGCGAGTAATGCTGTAAATGTAACTACGCAAAGCAGTGGAATGTCTTGTGCTGGAACAGCCTCATTGCCTTACAGTGAAGGATTTGAGTCAAATGATGGATGGACTCAAGTAACTGGGGACGATGGAAACTGGGTGAGAGACGCTAACGGTACTCCATCCTCCAATACAGGCCCTGGATCAGCTGCTGAGGGTTCTTTTTATATGTTCCTGGAGGCATCTACAAATGGGAGTGCAGGGCAAATCGGAAGGAATGCAACTGCGATTCTAGAGAGTGACTGTTTTGATCTCTCTGGAGAGTCGTCAGCTAACTTCT
>JABSPG010000363.1 GCA_013214445.1 Ekhidna sp.
CCTCATCGATCAATTCCCAAATGTTTAATGCCGCAAATGCCGGATAGTCATGAACCCGCTCCTTTTCGATCACATAGAGGTAGTCAAAATGGATATCCTGGGTATGCTTGAGCAAAAAATGATCTCCTCTGTACAACTCAAGATAGTGTGCAGGTAAGGAGGCAAAATGACCATTAAGTGCATCAAAAGGAATCCAAGTATTGTCAACCCAAATTTCTACCCACGAATGAGAGGTCTTTTTGGCAGTCTCTTCCATAATCAAACCTCCGACTATTCTTGCAGGAATTCTGAGACTTCTACATAAGGCCACCAGGAGTCTACTCTTACCATTGCAAGATGCTTCTCGCTGTTCTAGCGCCATTAAAGCATCAGTTAGCTCACTGGTTGAAGAATTGGGCATCTGATAAACAAAATCATAGAATGCACCGATGATCTCCAGTAGATGGTTCTTACCTCTGGATAGTTCACTCGCTAGTTCTGTGATCTTGGCATCTTCAGACTGGATAAAATCAGTGGATGTCAAAAACGCACCTAATTGTTCCGAAAAACTCGGTCTGTAAATAAAACTGGGATCTATTGCGTAAGAAACAGGCTTTCCGGTAAACTAATATTGATACGTGAGGTATCGATTGTCTGCAGTACCTCTCCACTGAATCAGCTTGTTTATCCCTTCCAAAAACACCGAATGTGGAACACTGCTTTCAGATTTATTTAAATGAATCTCTTGTCTTCGATTGTTGACAGGAAGAAAAGTGGTGATTTGATAGGGTCTGTCAAATTCAAAATCAAACTGATAATTGATCACATACTTGTGCTCAGCACCTAGCTGAGTAGGCCCCCCGTTTCGATCAATTCGAAAAAGAATAACCAGAATCGGGAGAACCATAAGTAGGATAGCTACTACTTTAAGACTTTTACTTTCGCTCATGATTTACATTTTTAATGCAGCCTCCAAAAGAGTTTTGCTGCAGGTTTGGAAGTAAATCCGTGAGCTTACCAAATACCCTACCCTTAGTTCAAAAAAATATTTTTAAAATGCAATTAAACAATCAACAGATAGCTCATTCAAACAAATAGATATGAGTCAATCCCTTTTATCTTCGCTGAAAATACCTGGAAAGGCTATTGGAGGTATCGAAAGAAAATAACGTTTGTAAGCAGTCTGTTTATGAAGAGCTCTTCAGGAAACTTGCTCCACTGTTACGAAATTTTCTAATGTATAAATTTCAACACACAGGTCGTGCGGAGGATACCGTCCAGGAGGCTTTCTATACGCTGTGGCAGAATTGTAAGGAGGTAACTCAAGATTTAGCAAAAGCCTATCTCTATCGCGTAGCTCAAAATCAGATGATCAAACGACTGGAAAAGGACAAAGTACACCAGAAATACATGAGCTTCCAATCCAAGAGTGAGGAAGATGTCTAGATCTTTCCAAGGAAATAGCTATTTCACTGGCCAAGAGTGCTAGAGAACTGAGAGAAGTGATTGTACAAGAATATCTCACAAAAGGGATTTCGGTCGACGACAAAGCATCTAAAATACAGGTCGACATTCAAGATATGGAAATTTTGCCTGGTTTATCTGAAAGAGACATTTTGCTGACTGCTCAAATACTTGCAGGAATTGGATCGACAGATGAGTCCGCAGGAGGATTGAATGTTAGGGGGAGCTCAAGTGATAATACCTTCCTGTATTGGAATCAAATACCTGTATATCAGCCTGCACATTACTTTGGAAACATCTCTGCTTTCATTCCAGCTTCTATTGGGAAAGTAGATGTTTATAAGAATTTCGTCCCTGTCAAATATGGTGGATCAAGTTCCGGATTATTGCTTATCAACTCGAGAGAAGTAAATTCCTCCAGACCGATTCTGGAGTCGAACCTTAACCTGACGCATGGAGATATTTATACAAGCATTCCGTTCGCAAATTATCGTGGACAGATTTCAGTAGCTGCTAGGCGATCCTTTAACGATCTTATTGCAACACCCACATTCAATTCAATTAGCAATAAACTTTTTGAAGGTAGCCTGACTGAAGATGTGCAAGGCATTTCCGACGACTTTGAATACAACAGCAAATTGATCTTTCAGGATCTCAATTTAGTAGCCAATTTTCAACCAAACAGTAAGGACGAGTTCTCATTTAGTGCGTTGCAATCAAAAAGTGCATTGGACTATAGATCCGAAGATGATGAAAATATCCTTCAATCTATTCAAACGCATGATGTTCAAACAGCTGGGGCCAACTTAACCTGGACAAGAAGGTGGATGGATCAGCTCTCTTCCGAATGGAGTACTTCGTTTGCTGATTACCAAATGGACTACTCTCTGGTAAACAATCGCGAAGAAGATGATGAAACTGAAAATGATCTTCAGCAGCGAACTAATAATATGGAGAATCTAGAATCAAGATTCACCTTGACCTATTCACCCAAGCGAAATCATGCATTAGATATCGGCTATCAGTACAATTTCATTAATGCAGATCTTGTGATAAATGAAAATTCTTTCTTCGAGGAAGATTTTCAGGAATCTATTGAAAGTACTGGGCAAGTAGATGGCATATTCATTAATTATTTCGGGAAATTCAATTCTGGTCTACAGATAGGGTTAGGATTGCGTCATAACAGGTATCAGGAACTGAACGATTCAAAACTAGATCGTTAAATTCGAATCAATTATGAGTTAATTCCAGGTCTATTACTGAAATCAACAGCTGGAAGATATCATCAGTACATCAGCTCTCTAAAAGAATTGGACTTTGTTTTCAGTAACACGATCGAACAAAACTGGATTACAGCTAGCACAGAAAACGAGATTCCTGTCATCGAAAACGAACAATTTGTCCTTGGAGCTTTGTATACGAAAGGAGGATGGGTGATAGATATTGACACCTATCAAAAGCGCGTCTTGGCTCCTGTAGCCTGGAATTTTGGTTTTAGGCTAGACAATGAAGATGTTTTAGTATCAGGTACCGAGACGATCCAAGGATTAGACTTCACGCTGAAAAAAAGATGGAAGTACTACAGGGCTTGGCTAAGCTACTCTTTCCAAGACTCCAAAGTCGAAGCTTTAGAAGAACAATTTCGTTCAGGACTAAACATCAGGCACCAGCTTCAGCTTTCTCAGACATATAATTACCGCCAGTTTGAGTTTTCGATATACGATCAGGTCGGGCCTACCTTACACAGCGGCAATTGGGTTTGAGGAGTTCATACCTGATGATGCAGAAGAAGAACGGTTCTACGAGATCAATTATGCAGAGCTAAACGATGATCAATTGCCAATCTACCGTAGAATGGACGTTTCAGCTTGGTATAAGCTGAAGAACAAGAATAAGTCGTCGATATCAGGAGAAATAGGGATTTCTATCCTTAATGTATTAAATACCAACAACTTATACAGTAGAACTTTTTCTATAGAGGAAGACGAAGATGAAGAAATATTTGTCTTGAAAAACGACCGTAGACTTCTTGGGATCACCCCCAACGTAAGCGTAAGACTCAAATTTTGAATACCAAGCACCAGGTTCGCAACCTTTTGAAAATTCGAGTGGTAGTAGGCTGATGAACAGACCGTAGGGGCTATTTACCTAAAGAAATATGTAGCAGGCGATAAGTACGACCAGCAACAATCCCATAAACACATATAGGAAAGCGTTACTCTCTTGACTTGACTTTTTATTTGATCCCATCTACGAATAGTATTTATCAGAAAACCAGATAAGTCTCATTGTGTTATCTGTTTCCTCCAAAATTACGCATTCAGGGAAAATGGTCATCATTCCAAAAGCAGATCCAGCTCGGATATAGCGAGATGGCGGCCTGTTTTGAGTACGAATGGCATCAGCGTGGTTTATCTCTAGCACTAGAACTAGATAGCGCCAGCTTGATTCACTATTTCCTAAAACTGAACAATTGCACATCAAAGAAATTAATATTTTACAAACAATTGATCTACGCTATCATCCTGAAGAGCTTGTTTGAGCGTATCATAAAAATGTTTATAAAGTATTCCTTTGTTGGGAGATCCCTCTAAACGGTTACTCCCTGATCTTATGCTTGATTTTAAATCGTAAAGTGAAATCCAAAAGAAATCGCTTTTCTCTCTAAAAATCTTGAATCGCTTATCGACCGGAATCATGGCTTCCCGCATTTCATCTCGAGACTTAAAGGGAATGTTCACCAAGTAGCTTCGGTAAACCCCATTCACCGCATCAATATAAGCTTCAGGTCTGAATCGCAGATTGATCAACTCTTTTCCATAAACCATACGGCACTCCTCAAAGAACTCTCTTACAGCTATTTCTCTTGGTGTCTCTGGCCTCTCATCATTATTTAGACTCCCTATCAACTCTCGTCCTCCTCCGAAATCAGTCCAACCAGGTTTGTCATCATCATAACCCAGAAGTAAATACACAGTATCATTCGTGATCGTGTAGGGTAGAATTCCGGCTGCAATTAAGTTTTCGTCCTGAGCTAGCGCACTCAATGCCGAAAATAATAGAAGACTGAGAACAAAATATTTCAAGATGCCAAAATTTAACATAGTAAGTTAACTAAGAAACTAAGACTTTTTTCACCCAGTCTCGCAAATACCCGAACGCCACCAATCACTGCCCCAAGGTGCCGCCCAGCTGTTAAAATTTTCAAATTGTACTAATTTATGCAACTTAATTTGGTCATTGGAGTATCCTAACCCTACCAATCAATTTTCACTATAATGCTAAAGAACTACTTTTTGGT
>JABSPG010000364.1 GCA_013214445.1 Ekhidna sp.
TTCTCTCTTGCCTTAAATTCTCCTTTCTTGACCAATTCTCCTACTTCAGTGAGTAGGGTTAGCTTTCCTCCATACGTTTCTTCTAAAAGGGCAGGAGTGAAAACCTCCTTTGTCGGTCCGGATGCTACTAGACGTAAATTCAGAAGGATGATCCATTGAAAATAGGTTTCAACTGACTGTAGATCATGGTGAACTACTATGATCGTTTTCCCTTCTTTTGACAAATTTTGTAAGATTTGAAAGATCGCCTTTTCTGTGGCGGCATCTACACCTGCAAATGGTTCATCCATGAAATAGATGTCTGCGTTTTGTGTCAGGGCACGGGCAAGAAAAACACGTTGTTGCTGGCCTCCTGATAATTGCGATATCTGGCGCTTGGCATACGGTTCCATTCCAACCAGTTCTAATGCATTCAAAGCTGCTTCACGATCTGCTTTTCTAGGTTTTTTAAAGAGGCCAAGCTTTGAATACCTTCCCATCAATACCACATCAAGGACAGAGGCGGGAAAGTCCCAATCTACCGACTCACGTTGGGGTACGTAGCTTACTCGCTTTCTGACTGTATTCAACGATTGGTCAAAAAGCTTTACATAGCCCGAATTCATTTCTGCCAGGCCCATGATAGCTTTGATGAGCGTCGATTTTCCAGCTCCGTTTGGCCCAATAATACCACAAAGTGATCCAACTGGAATGGAAAGATCTATTCCCCATAGAACAGGCTTTTTATCATAGCTGACAGTCAAGTCATGAATTTCTAATGCTGGGTTTTCTACTTGTGTTATAAAGCTTTGTAACATGATTTCTTCATTTCAGGGCTTCAACTATTGTATCAACATTTTTTTGCAACATGCCAAGGTAGGTACCCTCTGGAGTGCCTGGCTGTCCCATAGCATCTGAATAAAGGTAACCTCCGATCTCCACGTTATGCCCTTTTTCTTTGCAACCGACTACAACGGCGTTTATCGACTTATCCGAAACAGATGTCTCCACGAAAATGGCTTTGATGTTATTGTCAATGATTAAATCAATAAGGTCGGCAATATCCTTCAAGCCAAAGTCAGCAACGGTGGATATTCCTTGTATTCCTCGAACTTTAATGTCATACGCTTCTCCAAAATATGCGAAGGCATCATGCGCGGTGATTAGTATTTGTTGTTCCTTAGGAATCTCTAGAAGTCTGGATAAAGTGTAATTATGCAGTGAATCCAGTTCATTTAGATATGTTTCACTGTTTGACTTGTAGTAAGTCTCATTTTCAGGGTCTAATTGAGACAATGATCTACTAATAGCTTGAACCACATATTTCCATCTTTTGATGTCAAACCAAACGTGAGGATCATAAGCATTTTCATAGTCAGAGACTGAAATTAGAAACTCAACAGGCACTGCTTCAGCAGCCGCGAGCACTGGCTTTTGTTTACCTAGTCTCGTCAGTATATCACCCATCTTACCTTCTAGGTGAAGCCCATTGTAGATAATCAGATCAGCGCTTTTGAACTTGGCAAGGTCTCCTTGTGTAGCCTTGTATAAGTGCGGGTCTATACCAGGTCCCATAATTACTTCAGCTTCGATACTATCACCACCGATGTTTACCACAGCATCGTAAAGCATACCTGTTGTGGCAACAATTTTAGAGGTCTGATTTGTTGTTGATTCCGAACTTGCACAGCTAACCAAAAAGGAGAGTAGAAGGGTAAATGGAATGATAGCCTTATTCATCAGTTTTCGCTTAGTGAGATCATTATATTATCTGCAACTGTTTGGGATATGAATTGAGGTACTCCACTGTCTACACTTACTGACAAGGACCCATCGTAATCAGTGCGGCTAATTATATGGATTTTTGAACCTATTTTGATCCCCACAGAATTGAGATGTTGCAGTAGTAAACTGTCATCATTTTCCACTGCTACTACGATTCCCTTGGAGCCAACATCAATCTTCGAAATCGAGGCTTTGATTATGTCTTTCATTTCGCCCGCTTCATTGGGAATTGGATCGCCATGTGGATCCATTGTAGGGTAGCCCAAAAATTGATCTAGTCTCTTAATCAGCATAGGGGATTTTATATGTTCCAACTGCTCAGCTATGTCGTGAACTTCATCCCACTTAAAGGAAAGTTTTTCAACCAAGAATACCTCCCATAGTCTATGTTTTCTAATGACAGTTAGAGCTTCTCTTTTTCCATCAGCTAGCAGTGTTGTCCCCTTGTATTTTTGGTAACCAACTAAGTTTTTGCTGGCTAATTTTTTTACCATGTCCGTGGCAGAGGCAGGGGTAGTGCTTACACTTTCTGCTAGCGAATTTGTGTTGACGCTAGCATTACCATTTTCTGACAAGTGGTAGATCGCTTTGAGGTAGTTTTCTTCTGCTAGACTAAGTGGAGAACTCATTCTGTAAAGCTAAGTAATTTTTAGATATACCTAAAAATAAATTTAGTCTTATAAATTATAGATGATTTAAATAACTGTAAATCAGTGAGTATATATTTAGGTATCTAGACTTTTTATTGAATCTATTATTTTTCTTGATTCATATTCCCATGTTTCATCTTTAGGATATGTTGCTGGAAATTGTATCTGCTTGTAAAAATGATTTTCAGTGATTCTAAAGCTGGTTTTAGTTCCAAAATCGTACGGGATCGCTCCGCCTAACTTCAATCCTATCCTGTACCAGAAAGTGTCTTCTTGAACAAGGTACGGTAGTTTATATCTGGAATACTCATAGAGTTTGGTCGGGGTTTTCTTTTGGTTGACCGGGTTTGGTTGATATGCAATAATTCCGAGAGTTCCATTTGTGATGGCTTCCAGAATCGTTCTGTGCGGTACCGCATTTTTAGAGACGTTTAAAAGAATTTTTTCATCAGATTTCGAAAGCCTTTCTAGTTCGTCTAAGAGTACTTGATCGTGCACTTGACCAACAATCTTGAATTTCAATTCAGGGATGATTTTTTGTAAATTTTTGAAAGCCTTTAGCGCCAATCTTATGCCGCTATATTCAGAGATCGTGCCGGTAAAAACTATTAATGCGCAAGTGGCTGTCGAGTTGAATTTGGGAATCGGATAAGCTTTGTTTTGCACTACTAGAAATCTGCCTTTTACAAACCCCAACTGTTCCTGATAACAGGCCTCTGCGAGCCAGAACTGATCGATAAAAAAATGACAAATCTCTTCGTTGTATCTTATAAGTATTCCATACAATTTCTTCCATGGATTATGTTGTAATTGTAGAAGATTGAGCTTGTAATTTTCCTGAATATCATAGATGATTTTGCAGTTTATCAGAAGCTTTGCACAGAGTGCAATTCTTAGTAACTCATGATCTGTTACTATCAGAATAGCAGGTTTTATTTTCAAGATTTTGCCTAGGGTTTTATACCGGATTAGGTATCGATTAATCCATGAATTTCTTGAGATGCTATGTGGTACAAAATTTATGTTGTCAAACGGATTTTCAATTTTCGTAGCATTTGCTATGATATTAACTTCATATTTATTTGTTTTCGATAATGATTGTGCAACCTTCCAAAATGAGCGAACGTCATCAACTGGTTTTAGAACAGAAGCGATCACAATCTTTTTCTTCATATCACTGTAAATATTAGACATTACATGGAATTAAAAAACCTCATAGAAGAGGCTTGGGAAGATCGTTCCCTTGTAAATAATAAAGACGTTTCTGTTGCTATTAAGACAGTGATAGAAGATTTAGATAACGGCAAAAGAAGAATTGCAGAACCTTTAGGTGATGATTGGCAAGTTAATGAATGGCTTAAGAAAGCAGTGATTTTGTATTTTCCGTTGATGAAGATGCAGCTGATTGAAGTAGGTCCTTTTCAATTTCATGATAAAATCAAGCTCAAGTCTGGTTACGATCAGCTTGGGGTGAGAGTAGTTCCTCATGCCATAGCAAGGTATGGTGCGTTCATTCAAAAAGGGACTGTTCTTATGCCAAGCTACGTGAATATTGGAGCCTATGTAGATGAAGGTACTATGGTGGATACATGGACCACAGTTGGTAGTTGTGCTCAAATAGGAAAGAATGTTCATTTGAGTGGTGGTGTGGGAATTGGTGGTGTTTTGGAACCCGTACAAGCAGCTCCAGTCATTATAGAGGATAATGCATTCATCGGTTCTCGCTGTATTGTCGTAGAAGGTGTCCGAGTAGGTAGAGAAGCTGTCCTGGGTGCAAACGTGGTTTTGACTGCTAGCAGTAAAATCATTGACGTGACAGGAATGGAACCAAAAGAGTATATTGGCTATGTACCCCCTAGATCCGTGGTGATCCCAGGTACCATTCCTAAACAGTTTCCAGCCGGAGAGTTTCAGGTACCGTGCGCTTTGATTATCGGAGAAAGAAAAGAAAGCACCGATAAAAAGACTTCATTAAACGAAGCATTGAGAGAAAACAACGTTTCGGTGTGACAATGGCATCCTAGTTGCTAAACCTAGTGGCGTACCAATGTTTAAATTGATGAAAACTTTTTTGTTATTGCTAGTAGGCTTTCTAGCTACAGGTCAGCGTGTTGTTAAGGATAAGCCTTTAAGTGTAGGCGAAGAGCTGCAGTTCAAAATCTCCTACGGTTGGTTTACGATCGGAAGGGGCACTTTCAGAGTGGAGGATGAATTTGTTAATGATAAAGGGCGCTCATGTTTGAAAGTCAGTGCTTCTGGTGGTACAGCTGGATTTGCTGGTGTTTTCTCCAAGGTGGATGATCACTTTGGAGCGACCTTAGA
>JABSPG010000365.1 GCA_013214445.1 Ekhidna sp.
GGCTTGTGCCGGAATTGGTGAAAGCAGGTCACGAAGTGGTCTGCCCGGTAAGAGATGAGCGAAGGTTTGATTTCGAAGATTTTGATGAAGACTTTCTTCGTTCGGTCCGAGTAATAGCTTGTGACTTTTTGAATCCAGAAAGCCTGCAGAAACTACCAAAAGAGATCGATGCAGCATACTATTTCATTCATTCACTCACTTCCAATAGCAAAGAATTTAGTCACATGGAAGCTGAGACCGCAAACAACTTTCGAGATTATATTGACCAGACCACTGCTAAGCAAATCATCTATTTGGGTGGTATTGCCAATGATGTAGAGCTATCTGACCACCTGTCTTCCAGAAAACAAGTAGAGGTCATCCTTAAGGAATCAAAAGTACCAGTGACTGTACTCCGATCTGCGATCATCATTGGTTCAGGTGGTGCCTCTTATGAGATCATTCGAGACTTGGTTGAGAAGCTTCCTGTCATGATCGCACCTAAATGGCTGAATACCAAATGCCAGCCGATAGGAATTTACAATGTCATGGAGTATCTCGTAGGTGTTCTGGGCCTTGAAGCAGCCAAAAACAGAACGTTAGATATCGGTGGAAAAGACGTGCTTACTTACAAACAAATGCTTTTACAGTTTGCAAAAGTGAGAGGCTTAAAGCGGTACATTCTAACGGTACCTGTATTGACCATCAAACTTTCTTCCCTGTGGCTTCATTTAGTCACCTCAACCAGCTATCGTCTTGCTCGCAACCTGGTGGACAGTATGAAGAATGAGGTGGTCGTAGGAGATGAAGAGATCAACAAATTGGTCCCTATACACATTCTCAGCTATGAGGAATCTCTACGGCGCACCTTTCAAAAAATCAGTCAGGCACAAGTGGTATCAAGCTGGAAAGACTCTTTTGCAAGCCCAGATTTTAATAATATTTTTCTCAATCAAGTAGAGGCTCCAAAATATGGATGCTTCAAAGATTTGAAGGACTATAGTTTTCAGAGAGATCCCAACGAGGTGATCGAAAACATTTGGGCTATTGGGGGCGAGCGAGGTTGGTACTATGGAAATTTCCTTTGGCAGATCAGAGGGTTTTTAGACAAGCTGATAGGTGGCGTTGGACTAAGGAGAGGGCGTAGAAATACGAACGACCTAAAAGATGGAGATGCGCTAGACTTTTGGCGGGTGTTATATGCCAACAAGGAAGAACGCAGGCTATTGCTGTTCGCTGAAATGAAACTGCCGGGTGATGCCTGGCTGGAATTCAAAATCAAGTCTGACCAAAAAGGAAACAGACTGATCCAAACAGCGACCTTTCGTCCGCTTGGAGTTTGGGGAAGAATCTACTGGTATCTAGTCCTTCCATTCCATGGCCCAATCTTCAGGAACATGGCAAAGAATCTTATCTCCTACCGACCTCAAGTCTGAACTTGTTGCAGCCTCCATAGTTAAGGTAGTCACTTGATCAGATAAGCTAAACCAATGACCATGTCAAATAAATCTCAAGTCACAATATTTTGGTTCAGAAGAGACTTTCGATTGGAAGACAATAGAAGTCTATTTCATGCCCACCAAGAGCAATATCCTGTTCAGCCTGTATTCATATATGACACTGCCATTCTGGACGAACTACCGAGAAAAGATGCTAGGGTGGAGTTCATTCATCAAGAAGTGACACGGCTACAAAAAGAGGTTTCTAGTCAGGGATCTACCATGGATGTGAGGATTGGGAAACCACTCGAGATCTGGAAAAAACTACTCGACGATTATGATATCAAAGCTGTCTGGGCAAACAAAGATTATGAGCCATATGCCAGGGAGCGAGACAAGAAAATCTACGATTTACTGTCAGCACACAACATAGATTTCAAAGCCAAAAAAGATCATGTCATTTTTGAAAAATCTGAGATTGTCAAAGACAATGGAGACCCATATGTGGTCTATACTCCTTACAGTAAACTCTGGAAGAAGCGACTAGAAGAAGAACACTTAAAACACTTCAAGTCTGAGGAAGCCTCCAATTGGCATCAGTCACCTTCGAAGCAAATCCCTACCTTGAAGGAGGTTGGATTTGAACCGACCGAAATCAAATTTCCAGCACGTAAACTCGATGAAAAAGTAGTCGGAAAATACGATGAAACGAGAGACATTCCAGCCGTGAAAGGCACCAGTAGAATGAGTCTCCATTTACGGTTTGGAACTGTAAGCATTAGGGCGCTGGCAAGGCGTGCCAAATCACTCAATGAGAAGTACCTAAACGAGCTGATTTGGAGAGATTTCTATCAAGCGATTTTATGGCATTTTCCACACGTAGTAGACAGCAATTTTAATCGTAAATACGATGGCGTAATATGGCGTAATAACGAAGCAGAATTCTCCAAATGGAAAAAGGGTAAAACCGGATATCCCATTGTGGATGCTGGCATGAGAGAGCTTAACGAAACCGGTTTTATGCACAACAGAGTTCGCATGATTGTCGCAAGCTTCCTTACCAAACATCTACTTGTAGACTGGCGATGGGGCGAAGCATACTTTGCGGAAAAACTACTGGACTATGAGCTGGCAAGCAACAATGGTGGATGGCAATGGGCAGCCGGTACAGGCGTAGACGCACAACCTTATTTTAGGATCTTCAATCCATATTCACAGACCGACAAATTCGATAAAGACCGAAAGTACATCAACCGATGGGTGGCAGAGATTGACACCAAGTATTACCCTGATCCAATGGTTGATCATAAAATGGCAAGGGAAAGATGTTTAGATGCATATAAAAGTGCATTAGGTTAGAATACTAAAAATATTAGTTATAATAGGAATTTTCACATAATAATTTTATAACCAGCTATTTGAGCATCAATTATTAATTTAAAAATTCAATTAAATTTTCAATTTAAAGCCTTCATGTCGATCTAAAGCTACCCTTTAAATCATCACCTAAAATGTGTAGCTTCACAGAGCCAAAACTCATTACATGAAGCAACAACTCTTACCTACCTCTATCCTATCAATAGCCATCGTTCTTGCTGGATACTTTATCAGTCAGACCTATATCAAGGGAAAGAAGCTGGAGCGTACTGTGCTGGTCAAAGGACTTGCAGAAAGGGAAGTAACTGCTGATATCGCTACCTGGCCATTGGAGCTAACCGTATCTGGAAATGACCTTGCACAACTACAACAGACGTTGCAAAGGCAAACAAAAATGCTGCAAGATTTCTTTACTGAAAAATCATACACTGATGAAGAGTTACGCATAGGAGCTCCAACTATTCAGGACAATCGTGCCTTACTGTATGGAGGACAAAGCAACTACAACCAAGACCGCTACATAGCCAAGGTGGAATTTACATTGCGAACAACTAAATTAATGAACTTAAATGAGGCCATGTACCAAATTCCTAATCTAGTAGGAAGAGGTCTAATCATTGGTTCAAAAAATACTTGGCAACCGGTCCAATATGCGTATACAAAACTCAATGAAATAAAACCCGAAATGATCGAGGAGGCCACTAAAAATGGGCGTGAAGCTGCAGAGAAATTTGCCCGTGATTCCGGATCAAAGGTGGGTAAACTGAAGCGTGCAAATCAGGGGTATTTTTCGATCACTGATTTAGATCAAAACTCCGGAATCGTTAAGAAAGTAAGAGTCGTATCCACGCTCGAATTCTACCTCGAAGACTAGCCATTGTCTTGACTGAAGTCAGGCTCTGAACTGTCATTTGTCAGGAAGTATATTGGATAAAACCCCAACCTTTATCTACTTAATCTTTCAGCATGGGAACCTTAGCCGAATCAGCAGCAAATGACACTTCTTTAAAAACTTCTTTTATCAAGCACTTACTCAATGATGTAAAATGCCTAGAACTAGTGTTGCAGCATAACATGATTGAGTCTGGCACCACTCGCATTGGGGCGGAGCAAGAGTTTTGTCTCATCACCAAAAATCAGCGGCCACAAAGAAATGCAGATGAAATACTCAAAGCTGTCAATGACCCTCACTTCACGCCTGAGCTGGCTCGCTTCAATCTGGAGATCAATCTAGATCCACACAAATTAGAAGGGTCTTGCTTTAGCCAAATTGAAAACCAACTAAATAAGCTCTTGGCACTTGCCAAAGACAAGGCAGCAGACTATGATACGGACATCCTACTGACCGGCATTCTTCCTACCATCTGCAAGAATGAACTGACCATGGAATACATGACTCCCATGCGTCGGTTTCAATCCTTAAATCAGATGGTAAAGGGGATGCGAGGGTCTGACTTCCAGTTATACATTCAAGGGGTCGATGATCTTGCAATCAAACATGACTCCATCCTGATGGAAGCGTGCAACACCAGCTTTCAAATGCACCTCCAAGTAGATCCGGAAGACTTCATTGACAGCTACAATTGGGCACAAGCCATTGCCGGACCTGTATTGGGAGTCAGCGCAAACTCCCCTATCCTGTTGGGTCGTGAACTTTGGAATGAAACAAGGATCGCTTTATTTCAACAAAGCATCGACACACGCAATTATTCACATGCGCTAAAAGACCAGTCTTCACGTGTAAACTTTGGTCAGGATTGGGAATACGGAACCATCGCTGATCTGTACAAAAACGAAATAGCAAACCATAAAATTATTCTAGCTGGGGAAGTGACTCATGATTCTCTGGGAGATCTTGAAAACGGAAAAATCCCTAAACTACAAGCATTAAACACTCACAACGGAACAATTTACCGATGGAACAGAGCTTGCTAT
>JABSPG010000366.1 GCA_013214445.1 Ekhidna sp.
AATGAATCTTCTCCACAAAATACACCTATTCTTGAATCCGACTCTCTGGCACTGGTTTCCCTTTACAATGCGACTGATGGCGCTAATTGGACTGTCAATACAAACTGGCTAGAAGATGGACAGAACGTCACAGACTGGTTTGGTGTTACTACCGTCGGAGACAGAATATCTAAAATCCAATTAGGTAACAACAATCTTTCAGGGAGTATTCCTTCTGAGATTGGAGATCTTTCTCAACTAGTCACCCTTGATTTGAATAACAACTCAATCTCAGGGAATATTCCGTCTGAGCTTGGTACAACAAATTTGGATACACTGATTTTGAGTAGAAACAACCTTTCAGGACCAATTCCAGATGAATTATACGGTTTGACGAGTTTACGGCGCTTATCAATTTCACAAAACCAACTATCAGGCACCATTTCTCCTAATATTGCAAACCTTGAAATTCTAGAATATTTGGCGCTTTGGGACAATCCTTTTACTGACGGCACGATACCTGAAGAATTATGGACTATCACAAGCCTTCAGTTTGTGTTTCTTGGAACTTCTGAAATAGGTGGAGATATATCCTCTTTCACAAACCTTACCAATTTAGTAGAGTTCTGGGTTGACCAGTGCAATGTAACTGGCATAGTTTCATCAGAGATTGGAAATCTGAGACTGCTAGAGAGACTTGATATCTCTGATAATGCTATGTCTGGTAACATTCCAGAGCAGATTACCGATTTATCAAATTTACAGGTGATTGAAATCGAGAATAACAATTTTTCAGATCTACCAAATCTCACAACCCTTGAAAATATTACTTCTTTGAATGTGAGCGGTAATAATTTTGATTTTGCCGATTTGGAACCCAATGCCACAATAGATGGATTTATTTATTCTCCACAAAATGAACTAACCATTCCAGTCCAAGTAGTCGTTGATGGTGAAAGCCCTATTTCAGGCGAAACAAGTATCACTGCTAGAGTTGGGAGTGAAATTTCTCTAACTGGTATTACAGGTGAGGCAAATAACAATGCTTACAGATGGTCCCTAAATGGGGAAACTATTTCTAATCAAGTAAGCATTACCAGCACAATTCCTTCGCTAGAGAAAGACGATGTAGGCTTGTATGAACTAGTCATTACAAATAACATCCTCCCCGACTTAACCTTCAATTCAGATCCATTTGACCTTTTTGCATCCGCTGTTATCTCTGTAGAAGCCTTAGATAAGGATTCGAATGGCCCTATCTCCGACCGAGTCAATGCTTATTTATTCCCTGTAAGCCAAATTGGAATTGATGAAAAAGCATTGCCGGACACGGTGAAATTTGAAGGAATAGCAGGAGTATTAAATACTTCCAGCACGTTCGAATTTCCAGAAGTCCTTCTTGGCGAATACTATGTAGCAGTAGAATCTGTTGAACCATTTAGAAATGGTGACGGTACACAAGTCTCGGGCGCCTACCTTCCTACCTACTTTGGGGATGCCTTGCTAAACGAAGATGCAGATATTCTCACCTTGCAAGATGATGATAATGTAGACATAGTGATGGAACAATTTCCTGAGGATGTGCCGGCAGGGGATGGAAAGGTTAGCGGTACTATCACAGAAGATTTTGAAGATGAAAACAGCCGAATCGACGCAAGGAGAAGGGCTGCTAAAAGAAAATGTGGTTTACGTAGAAAGAGATCTGGAGGAAGAGTGGATCAAAACGACGAATTTGAGCTAATTGCCTATGGTGAGACAAACGACAATGGAGAGTTTGAGTATGGCTTTCTTCCGCAAGGCACCTACCGTTTCTTTGTTGAGTATCCTGGGATTCCGCTGGATGAGTCTTCGTTCGTAGAATTTGAGATTGGGGAAGCTGGCGTATCTGATACGGAATTTGTGCTGGCTGCAGTGGTGACTGAAGAAGGAATTACTGTTGAATTAGTACTTGGAATAACAACAGAATTCTTCACAGACTTCAGTATTTATCCAAATCCTACAACATCCTTAATAAATGTTAGTTACGATCAGATTCTTTCAGAAACCGTAACGATGGAATTGATAGATATGAATGGAGATATCCTTGTCGTAAGAAGACTAGAAAAGACTCAGAACGGGATAGTTCAAATGGACATGAGCGAGTATGCTAAGGGGTCTTATTTGATAAGATTTGTGGATCAACAGGGAGATGGAGAAAGTCAATTGACTTATCGAATCATCAAAAAATAGAGCTTCCAACTAAAAGTAAAAGCCTGCCTGCCTATAGTGGGTAGCAGGATTTTACTTTAGATCTTCTGGAGTAGTGATCTTGATATTATCATAACTCCCATCAACCAACCTAACACTGTAACCAGCGGCTTCATAAACACTAGCGTCATCTGTAAATACTCCATCACCCACCTTGTCATAGGAATCCTTTAGTTTGACAGAATTGAAGGTCTGGGGAGTTTGAACTAAGACATAGTTGCTTCGATCCCTTGCTTCCGAAGCCCCATCAAGACGTAACTCTCGAATTGAATCTTTCAAATTGACCACAGCAACACCAGATCCATATTGCTCCGCCGAATGGTAAGCCATATTTATGGTCTCCTTTGAAACATAAGGCCTAACAGCATCATGTATGGCAACCAGGCTTTCATCTTGGACTAAGGCTAAACCTGCTTGGACAGATTCACTCCTTGTAGATCCTCCAACAGTCGTTTTAATACCTATTCCTGAGAAATACTGTGTTCTTATTTTCTCCCACTCGCCTAGGTGTGCCTGAGGCAATACAACAATAGCCTCCACAGATGGATCAGCAATGAGAAATTTCCTAATGGAGTGTACGATAATGGGGACTTCTTCTATTAGAAGAAACTGTTTTGGCGTAGCACTCCTCATACGAGTGCCAACACCACCTGCCACTATGATGGCATACTTTTTCAAGTTCTAACTTAAACGATTAACATCGCATCTCCATAACTGAAGAATCGATACTTTTCTTTAATTGCTGTTTGATAAGCTTCTTGTATCAACTCGTATCCACCAAAAGCAGATGCCATCATCAACAGTGTGGATTCCGGTAAATGGAAATTTGTAATCAAAGCATCACAAATCTTAAAATCATATGGAGGGAAAATGAATTTATCAGTCCAACCAGAGTTTTCCTTCAATTTACCATTTGCAGAAACTGAAGACTCTAACGTTTTCATCACGGTAGTACCCACCGCACAAATCTTCGATTTCTCTTCCAGAGCTCTATTTACCCTATCAGCGGTTGGCTTCTCTACCCAATAGTTTTCAGAATCCATTTTGTGCTTCGTAAGATCTTCAACGTCTACAGGCCTGAAAGTACCTAAACCAACATGAAGAGTGATTGGGGCCGTATCTATACCAATGAGCTCCATCTTTTTTAGCAACTGCGGAGTAAAGTGCATGCCTGCAGTAGGAGCAGCAACAGCTCCAATATTTTTAGCATATATAGTCTGGAACCTTTCTCTATCCTCTGGTTCAGCAGATCTTTTGATTTCCTTTGGAAGAGGTGTTTCTCCCAAAGCATCAATCATCTTGTAGAATTGATCCTGATCACCATCGAACAAAAACCGAATGGTCCTACCTCTACTCGTCGTATTGTCGATAACTTCAGCAACTAATTCACCATCACCGAAATAGAGTTTATTCCCAACCCTGATTTTTCTTGCTGGATCTACTAGCACATCCCAAAGCTTCATCTCTGTGTTCAGCTCTCTTAACAAGAACACTTCAATCTTTGCACCAGTCTTTTCCTTATTTCCATACAGTCTTGCAGGAAAGACTTTCGTATCATTCACTGCAAAAACATCATGCTCACCAAAGTAATCAACAACATCCTTGAATACCTTATGCTCAATTTCACCTGTGTCTTTATGGATAACCATAAGACGAGATTCATCTCTATTTTCAGTAGGGTGTAAAGCGATAAGACTAGAAGGTAGGTCGAATTTGAATTCGGATAGTTTCATTCCCATAGGAAAAAGGATCTATTTTAATGATCAAAAGTCCGCAAAATTAGCAAATTAGTTTTAGGTTTTGTAACGTAACTAGCTTAAATCTCGTCACTTAAACTTATTGACCGCTTGAAATCGTCATTTGCCGATCACTACTTTCTTATCAGAACAGCGATCGGTTTAGTTACATTTGTTTTTCTATAAAGTACCCAAGTGAAAGTATTTAAATTAATTCTAGAAAGTTTTCGTTTTGCATGGAGCGCGCTCAGAACAAACCTCCTCAGAACCACGCTATCATTACTGGGTGTTACAGTAGGGATTTTCTCAATTATTGCGGTTTTTACAGCAGTCGATTCCCTGGAGAGAAGCATTAAGGACAGTCTGAATTTCCTGGGAACAAATAACATAAATGTAGAAAAATGGCCTTATGGATTCGGAGGACCATATCCGTGGTGGACCTATCTGAGACGTCCATATGTCACTTTCGATGAATATCGATTCATCAAAAGCAATGTAAACAACGCTAAAGCTGTATCAATTTTTACGGTCCGAGGTGGGATAATTGCTAAATACGAGAGCAGCAGTGCAGCAGACATTTCCCTCTTAGGTGTGGTTTACGAGCACAAAGACGTATATGAAATTCCAATAGAAAAAGGAAGATACTTCACCAGGGAAGAAGCTAATGGCGCCTCTAATGTGGTTCTTATTGGACATAGAACGGAAAAAGAGCTATTTCCGAATGTATCATCTCTTGGGAAG
>JABSPG010000367.1 GCA_013214445.1 Ekhidna sp.
CTTTAATTAGCTGAACATACGTTGGGTATTTTTCAAAATCTACTGCATGCCTACTCCCATTATGAATTGCAAGAACCTTGGTATAGCCATGAGTTGGGGCATATTTACCCGAATAGATACTCATTCTGCTTGGGGTACATACAGGACTGGTGTACGCTCTTGTAAACTTTGTACTTTGAGCCGCAAGTCGATCTATGTTAGGAGTTTGAACTTCCAAACTACCGAAACTGCTAATCATTTCATACCCCAGATCATCAGCCAGAATAAAGAGTATGTTAGGTTGAATCGTCTCCTTTTGCGTGCATGAGAGAAACAAGAAAATGAGAGTGAAAACATGAGCTCCCTTTTTCATCCTTCTATTTTATCGAAACCACACTTTTTTTATCTCCAGCCACATCATTTTTGATCTTGTCTCTCAGATCATTTCCACTAAGCACGATTTCCTTAGAGTCTTCCCCACCAACCTTTAACAGGGTTTGTACTTTATTCCTTGATTCAACTCCATTTAGCAATACATCTGATGCATTGTTTGTAACAATTAGTGGCTGCTCAGATTTAGGATTCGCATTGAGATTCAAATTCTTCAATTGAATACCGACAGAATTAACCAACGAAACACTACTTACCCACTTTTCTTCCGTACCATTAGTGGCATCCCAGAGCAATGACGAATTCGTCAAGGTTACATTTTCCGCATCGCTCACTTCAAAAATGTGTGTGGCTCTTTTGTCCGGTTTATCCTCTGCTTCCATCCGAAGATGTACATTGTCTAAGCGAATGTTTGAAATACGTTTCATTTCTGGGAAACCTTCAATTTTACTAGTCCCTTGACCTATACCCGTAACATTTTGGAATGTGACATTTTTGATTTCACCAATTTTGGAAGTTTCCCGTCTCTTTTTGACTACCAGCCAAATCGGGTCTCCATTGCCCCACCAATTGAAATGCTTCCGATCGGTCTCTAATGTAATGTTGGAAAAGAGTAAATCTTCCACTGTCGCTCCGTCGCGCACAACCACACTCAACCCCCTATTAGAGTTCCTAATTGTGCAGTTATTAAATGTAATATGTCGGAAATCCCCGTAACTTTCTGTTCCTATTTTCAAGGCTGTAGAGGTAGATACCAAAGTGCAATTTGATACTGCCACGTTCTCACATGATTCGTAGTCCCCATCTGTATAAGTAGATTTAAGCACTATAGCATCGTCTCCAGCTGTGATTATAGAGTTACTGATGACTACATCCTTGCAGCCATCCACATCGATTCCATCAGCATTTACTCCTTTCTCCAAGCTCGACTCCAAATAGATCCCCTCTACAAAAACTCGATTGCTCCACTTGAAATGTAATGTCCAGTCTGTCGACTCTATCAATGATACATCCCGGATATTCACAAACTCACAAGACTCAAGGAATACCATGCATGTGTACGGTTTTACCTTATAGTACATTTTCATCTCGACCCCTGATTGTCGGGCATTTTCTGTGATATCAGCGATAAATCCATCTACCTGTTTCAGGTCTTCGTATGTTCTCCTTGCTCTGCCATGGATGGTACCCTTCCCCTCAATACTGATATTTTTTGAGTCTTTTGCATAGATCAATACTGGAGTAGATGCACCAGCACCTTTACCACTATCATCCTTCTTGTAGATCTTAAAATCATTTTCAAAATCCTTCTCTTTTAAGCTTGCGTAAAGCGTCGCTCCGGATTCCAGATGAAACCTTACATTGGATTTCAACACAATCGTACCGGACATGTAAACACCTGGCGGAAAGTAAACCATACCTCCACCCTCTTGATTGGCTTTATCAATGGCAGCTTGAATTTCTTTTGCACTGTTGATAGTCGAATCTTGCTTTACGCCAAAGTCCAACACATTGTATACTGCCTGAGAAATAGCTACATCAGCAATGAAAAATGCTGCAAGGACAAGTAATATTTTACGCATCGAATGGAATTTTGATTTAAAGGGATAAACCTAGCAGGATTAGAAAAAAGGGATGTAAATAGCTAAGCGCAAAAGGGGGTGAAATAAGTACAATCATTCACCAACTAAACCTCAAGTAAACTCTTCTGGGGATTTGATGTCCACAGCACACCGATCGTCAATAGCAGGTAAATGAAAAAACAAACAAATGCTCCATTCTGATAAGAATTAAAATGTGTCAATGATTGACTAAATATGATTGGCCCTAGCGCACTTCCAAACACGATCAAACTAATAACTTGTCCTGAGATCGCTCCTAGATGAAGTCTACCGAAATACCTTGGCCAAGTCACTGACATTAGCACTGCAAATAAACCTCCCATTACTCCATTCCCTGCAATGATCAATATTCTAGCCCAGCCTGTAGATCCTAGCAATACCACTCCTAGGATCGCTACACATGCACTGATTCCTTTCAGAATGAAGAGAGGCTTTACGGAAATACGATCGCTTATGTAGCTAGCAACCAAGGTGACCAGCACAGCAATGACTGCTGAAGGTTGGAAAATTCGAATGGCTTCACGCTCCGGTAGCCCGGCAAATTCAAATATTGAAACGACATGAAAGGTGAATGCAGTAATGTACAAACCTTGCATGGCCAGCATGAGCGCGCAAATCCAAAATGTATAATGCCGCCTTGCCTCCTTCAGATTGAAATTTTTAATGACTTTAAAGGTGTTTTTCTTAGATTTTGAGTCGGCATTTTTAAATCCATCTGGTTCCAATTCGCACTCTTCAGGGTTGTCGCGAAAAAACAGAATCACCAATACCGGGAAAATACATATTGCCACTACTGACAAAACCATCCATGCTCCGTTCCATTCGTAATTTTGAATTAAGTCATATAATACTACAGGTGAATAAGAAAAGCCTAATGACACAAACACATTACTAAAGCCAGTCGCAAGCCCTCTTTTTTGGTCGAACCACTTTACTGTCATATTTCGAGATGCCATAGTCAATACTCCTTGCCCAAAGAAGCGGAGCAGTAGAAATACAACAATCATGATGCATACGATCAATAGATTGTTGTCAATAGCTAAGGTCTTCAAGAGAATTACGTCGATCTTGCTTAGAACTAGTAAGATGCCCCCTAAACCAATAGACGCACTCACGACTACTGGTCGCACTCCAAACTGGTCGTATTTTCTTCCAGCCCAAGGAAGCAGAAAAGAACTACCGATGGTTCCCAACATATAGGCTAGACTTAAATCGTCCCTACCAATTGAGAGTGAATTCATCAATGGTTCAGTAAAAACACTCACTCCTATGGTCTGTCCCGGCATGCTCATGAGTATACCTAGCGTTCCCCAAACAAGTATGAACCAGCCATAAAAAAAAGGCCAACGAGATGGCCTAAACGGAAAGTGAGGTCTACTATTAATTTTCAAAACCGGCAGTTAGAAACATGAATGACTTAAAGTATGAAATCAGCCGGACAGTCTCGATTAATGATTCAAAAAGAATTAGAAAAGAATCCAGCTATTGGGGTTCCGAAAGGATGCTTCATTGAACAGTAAGATGACAGTAGCCTAATCAACATTAGGATTAGCATTTGTTTCAACAGGTGGTAATTCCCAGAATAACTCTTCATATGGAAAAGAAACTACCGGAACGGAGATATCTGTTCGTCTTTCAGCGTCTCCAACGGGAATATCGTATTGCATCGCTTTGAGGTAGAATAAGCGATCTCCTTCTCCAAGAAGTTCCTTTATTCTCTCCCTTTCAATTTCCTCTTCCAACTGCTGACCTCCTCCTCCATAAGGAATAAATGGTCCTGCATTATTATCCCATCTAACCTGCTTCACAAGGTTTAGGTCGCCCAAAGCCTCTCCGTCTTTGCCCTGTCTCAGACGTGCGATCGCTCTTGACAGGTACATTTCAGAAACACGAATTAAAGGCAAATGTGCTCTACCATCGTAAAGTCCGGTTCCATTCTGTGCATGCTCTAAGTTATAGTACTGTTCGCCTAAAAGGTTACCATCAAAAGAATCATCGTTTGCAGATCTAGCAGCTTTGAAGACCCACATAAAAGGTAGTTCGGGACGTTCCATTAGTGTGACAAATTCCATTCGATAGTCCGTATTCCCAGGAGACCAATGAAACAATTGTTGATACCTTAAATCATTTTCAGCCTCATCAGTTACAGTAGCACTAGAAGCTTCCATCCAACCAATTTTTCTTAGAATGGAATAGGAAATTGGATAGGTGCGGTAGATCGTCCCTTCCACTGAATAATCATCACCGCCGGCAATTGATCTTCCCATTGATTGCAGATCAATCCAGTTCCAATGACTAATCCAAGATGGACTATTCTCACTGATGTAACTGTAATGACGCTCTCCAGTCCAATTGTGTCCTATGGAATTTTGGGTCTCGAAAATCACTTCCTGACTAAAGGATAAATCAGTATGATTGAACCCATCAATGGGCCTTGCCTCTAAGCTAAACCCTTCAATAGCTGCAGTAGCATGCTCCTCCACTTTATCCCACTCGTTCATATCCAAGTAAATACGTGATAGTAATCCATGAGCTGCACTGCGATTAAACCTGCCTACATACTTCGTATTTGAGATATTTTCAATAGCGATGTTTAAGTCGGAAATCATAAAATCAAACACTTCGCTAACCGTTGATCTGGTCTTGAATATATTTCCAAAATCAGCTGTGTTTTCTGTCTTTAGTATCAGTGAAGGAGTATTGTTGTCTGAG
>JABSPG010000368.1 GCA_013214445.1 Ekhidna sp.
ACCGATTTTTCATCATCTACTGTGAAATTGGGTCGGTCATCAATGGAGGTTTCAACTGGTTGGGTATGAGTAAAATTCGGTTCCTCTATCTCTTCTGGGATTGGGGGTGGTTGAACCGCTGGACTTGGTGGTACTTCTACCTCAGAAACCATTGGTTCAGATGGTTGGGTCTTGGGAGCATCATCAATAACGGATGGATTGATACGACGATCGCCCCCAAGGTCTCTTTTAAATAGGTTTGAAATTTTGAATCTTAATTTGGCAAAGAACGAAGGGTTAGACGCCTCCTCTAGTTCCTCGGTTTCTTGCACTTGATCTCGTTCAATATCTTTTGCCAATGTTTCGGCTTCCAAAGCATGTTCTTCATGTTGCTGCTCTTCTTTCTCTTCTGGCACCTCCACCGTAGGCTCAGTGGCGACTTGATAGGCTGGTTCACTCACCTGCTGCTCCGGCTCAGATACCACTCCACGATCTTTCCGAGACTCTCTCAGGAAAACCTGAATCCTCATTTTGATTCCCTTGTGACTGATCTTTTTCCCCTCTTTTACATTGTTGATTAACTGCCCTATTTTGTCGGTCAGCTTGTACAGCATGGTGAAGAGCTCTCTAGAAAGGCTGATTTGTCCTTTATTGACTGCTTCAAAAACCTCCTCCATGGTGTGAGCTAGTTCCGCTATACCTGTCTGCCCCATCCCCATCGCATTTCCTTTCATGGTATGCGTTATTCGCAAGATGTCATCAATGACCATATGATTCTCTAGATCATTTTCCAAAGAGGTCAGGAGCTCATTAAGATCTTGGTGCCTTTGCTGCGACTCGAAGAAGAACATCTCCTTCAATTCTTTTTCCTCCTGTGGTGTTAATTCGATATCCATAGTTTTACGATAAACAGCTAACAATAAATTCTGCCATCTCATTGATGGGCACCACCCTTTTTACTACTCCCGCTTCTATGGCTTCTTTGGGCATCCCGAATACCACACAGGTTTCTTTATTTTGAGCTACCGTATACCCGCCCATTGCATCAATGGCTTTCATGCCATCCCGGCCATCTCTACCCATACCAGTCAGCAACACTCCAATGACACGCGATCCGTATACCTCAGCGGCAGACATCATCACAGCATTCACGGAGGGATTATTGTAATCCTTATACTGCTTGTGGGTCTCCCTCACCTTTACATGATTTGTATTTTCATCCCTGTACAACTCTATGTTCTTTTTACTTTGAGCCAGATAGATGGTTCCCTCCTTGATGATGGTGCCTTCCTCCGCTACCTCTACCTTTTGCGGAATTAGGTTATTGAGCCTCTCTGCATAGGACTGTACAAAGTGCTGCGGCATGTGCTGCACAATGATGACAGGCACCTCCATATTTGATGGTAGTTTTCCTAGAATCACATCATGTGCCTGTGGACCTCCCGTAGATGAACCTATCACCACTACATCAAACATTCTCTTAGAGGCAAACTTGTGGGTATCCTGGTTTCGCTCCTTCTGAAACTTCCTCAGTTTAGCCGCATCAAGGTCTGCAGCCTGCTTGATAAGCTTGTAAATGTCTCGATCCAAAGACCTTAGTCCCTTAGAACCACTGGGTTTGTTTAAGTAGTCATAAGCTCCCAGCTTGAGCGATTCTATGATAGGTTCTATGTTTCTATTTCCGACTGTACTTAAAACAATGATTGGTGTTGGCACATCATTCATAATGTATCTGATACCAGAAAGTCCATCATAATCTGGCATCATTACATCCATCAATACTACATCCGGTTTTAATGCTTTGGTTTGCTCAAAAGCCTCCCACCCGTTGGAAGCAGTACCTACTACCTCTAAGTCTTCGTTATTTGAAAGAATGTTTCTCATGAGCAATTGGACAAATGCAGAGTCATCTGCGATCAGCACCTTTATTTTGGACATATTTTGAAGTTCGACTAATCAAACTTTGGTTTTTAGTTCTCCTACCTCTAACATTTTTAACACATCTAGTAAAATGATGATCCGCTCTCCGAGCTTTACAGCCCCTTTTAAAACGGTCTCATCCAATGAAGCATACTGCATAATATTCGCAGAGGTGTCAATCTTGGAAGCAAATACTGACAGTGTATTTGGCACCTTTTCTACCTTGATGCCCACTTGAAAATCTGCACTTTCGATGACCATTGTATAGCTTGCTTTTCCAGTGTCTCCATCATCAAGCACCTTCAACCCAAACTTCTTTTCCAAATCCATGATGGAAATGATGTTCCCTCTAATATTAGAGATGCCTAGCACGTACTCTGGTGTTTGAGGCACCTTAGAAACCCTGGGTGTTAGGACAATCTCTTTTACCTGATCGATGGGTAGCGCGTATTCCTCACCTGCTATCAAAAAGACGATAAGCTGAATTTTCGGACCCTTCTGAATCTCTTCGTCTTCTACTTGATCCACCTCACTCGCTAAAAGTTCTTCTGTTAATTCCATGACTATAGTTTAAATGGTGGTAAATCAGACGATTGATTTCAATTTGAATTTGGATACTCCTTCTCTAAGCTGAGTGGCGATCTCTGCCAATCCCTTACTGGAAGAGTTAAACTCCTGCATCCCGTTGCTCAAATCCTTCGAAGAAGTGGCTATCTCTTCCGTTCCTGAAGATGTCTCCTCAGAAACTGTAACAATCTTCTCAATATTGATCACGGTCTCGTCAATACTTTTCTTCTGCAATTCAGTGGCTTCCTGCACTTCCTCTGAAAGCCTCAAAGTTTCTACAACAGAAGCGTCGATATCTTTGAATACAGACTCAGCTTTGCCTGAAGCCTCATTTCCCGATCTTACACTTACATCCATCGACTCGATGGCCTTCCCAGCTTGCGATATATCCTTACCGACAGCCTTAATCACTTTCTCAATATCTCCTGCGGATGTTCTTGAATCCTCAGCAAGTTTTCTGATCTCCTCGGCTACCACTGCAAACCCACGACCGGCATCCCCAGCCCTGGCAGCTTCAATTGCGGCATTTAATGCAAGGAGGTTTGTTTGACCTGCTATATCTGTAATCACATTGAGAGTTCTGGCAATTTCCTCCGAACGTTCTGTGAGAACACCAATAGAGTCTGAGGTAATATCCGCCGACTTCTTGATCTCCTTCATACTTTCGACTACCTGCTGTACCGTGCCTAAGCCCTTCTTGGCATTTTCCTGACCTGCCTTCGCTGATCCGTTAATGGTATCTGACTTTAACCCCATCTGCTCCGCAGAATTCCGTACTTGATTCATAAGCTTGGATGCATTGTCAATTTGTGAAGCCTGATCGTGAACTCCCTCCGCCATCTGACTTATGGCAAATGCAACTTGCTCGGTAGTACCTGACATCTGGTCACTTTTCACCAATTGTTGTTCTGCACTTGCCGCAATTCGGTTGCTGCTATCATTGATACTGCTCATTAATTGATTGATGTTATTCATGGCAACAGTTAACCCATCAGCCATTTCTTTTACATCTCCTTTTGCAACAATCTTGATCTCCTTGGTAAGGTCTCCACTAGCCAGGCCTGAGATAATATCACTCACTTCAAGAACAGGCACGCCTATTCCTTCCATCAGCTGATTGATTAATTCAAGTAACTCTACCTCAGAGCCTGCTAGATTGCTGGTATTTGCTCTTTCTCGAAGGCTTCCCTCGTCGACAACTGCGCTGACGACACGTTTCAGTTCTTCGAGTGCTCGTTTCTTGTCGGTTATGTCTGTGGCGAGTTTTACCACCTTGTAGGGCTCCCCATCGGTATTTAGAATTGGATTGTAACTTGCTTGTAACCACAAATCTTCTCCTGATTTCTTTCTACGTAGGTATTCATTTGAGAAGTACTCTCCTCTATTTAGTGCTTCCCAAAACTCCTTGTACTCCTGTGAACGAGCATATTCCGGATCACAAAATATTCTATGGTGCTTTCCTTTTAATTCGTGAAGATCATAACCTGTAGCTTGTAAGAAATTATCATTCGTAGTGATAATGGTGCCATCCATATTGAACTCAATGACCGCCTGGGACTCATTAATGGCTTTAATCTGTCCTTCAAAGTCGGTGTTTTTAATCTTTTGATCTGTTATATCGGTAGCGATCTTAACAATCTTGTAGACCTTACCTTCATTATCTCGGACGGGAGTATAGCTGGCATTAATCCATAGTTCTGAACCATCTTTCCTTTTTCTTCTAAATTCATCATTAAAGACCTCTCCTTTAGCAAGTCTTTTCCAAAACTGTTCGTATTCGTTGCTCTGGACGTAGCTATCTCTGCAAAACAATCGGTGGTGACTACCTATGATTTCTGATCTACTATATTCAGTTACTTTTTCCCATATGTCATTACAGTCTAGAATGATCCCATCCGGTGTAAACTCAATGGAAGCCCAACCGGCATTTACCGCGGCAATCGTACTTTCAGCCTTGATACGATCATTAACTTGCTCGGTGATATCTTTAATAAAGGCGGTGAATTGGATTGTATCTTCCACCTTTACTTTACTGAGTGTTAGAAGGCCATAAAACAACTCGCCATTTTTTCGAGTCATCTGGAGCTCGCGTCCTTTTCCTACTACTTTGTTTACTCCTGTTCGGACATTCTTATCTACATAAGAATCATGATTCCCTCGATGCTCCATGGGCACCAACATGCTAACGTTCTGTCCCATCACCTCCTCTCTGG
>JABSPG010000369.1 GCA_013214445.1 Ekhidna sp.
GGCAATAAAATGCTGCCATTTCTCTTCATTGAGAAGTGTTTTAGTTCCATTTTTTCAGGGTGTTTAACAAAAGTGACGGTGCTGCCTGTCATTGTGTCACGGTTTTCCCTTTGGCACATCCATTGATAAATGAAAGTCGAAACTTGAATTAACGAACATAGATCAATCATAGAAATGGGAAAAATTATTGGTATCGACTTAGGAACTACCAACTCTTGCGTCTCGGTAATGGAGGGTAATGAGCCGGTAGTGATCCAGAATAGCGAAGGAAGAAGAACCACCCCATCTATCGTAGCATTTCTCGATGGTGGTAAAGGTGAAAGAAAAGTAGGTGATTCAGCTAAGAGACAAGCTATCACGAACCCACAGAATACTGTGAGCTCAGTGAAGAGATTCATGGGTAAAAAGTTTTCTGAGGTAAAAGCAGAAATGAAAAATGTGTCATACGGACTTGAGTCTGGAAGCAATGACACAGTAAGAGTAAAAATCGGAGACAGAACATATACGCCTCAGGAGCTTTCTGCAATGATTCTTCAGAAAATGAAGTCTACGGCAGAAGATTTCTTAGGACAGGAAGTAAAAGAGGCGGTAGTAACTGTGCCTGCTTACTTCAATGATGCAGAGCGTCAGGCAACCAAAGAAGCAGGTCAGATTGCTGGGCTTGATGTGAAAAGAATCATCAATGAGCCTACTGCTGCAGCGTTAGCATACGGACTTGATAAGAAAGATCAGGACATGAAAATCGCTGTGTATGACCTTGGTGGTGGTACATTCGATATCTCTATCCTTGAGCTAGGAGAAGGCGTATTTGAAGTAAAGTCAACTAACGGTGACGTTCACTTAGGTGGAGACGACTTTGATGGGGTCATCATCAACTGGTTGGCAGAGGAATTCTTAAGCGATGAGAACATCGATTTGAGAAAAGATCCAATGGCACTTCAGCGTTTGAAAGAAGCAGCTGAGAAAGCTAAAATTGAACTTTCTAGTTCATCTGAGACTGAAATTAACTTACCATACATCATGCCGGTAGACGGTGTGCCTAAGCACTTGGTAAGAAAACTCACAAGAGCAAAATTTGAGCAACTTGCTGACGACTTGATCAAAAGATCAATGAAGCCTGTGGAAGCTGCGTTGAACGATGCAGGTCTTTCCACATCAGAGATTGATGAAGTAATCTTGGTTGGTGGATCTACAAGAATCCCAATCATCCAGCAGGAAGTGGAAAAATTCTTCGGTAAGAAGCCTTCAAAAGGGGTGAACCCTGATGAGGTGGTAGCAATCGGAGCTGCAATCCAAGGAGGTGTGTTGACAGGAGAGGTGAAGGATGTACTTCTACTTGATGTGACTCCTCTATCACTTGGAATCGAGACCATGGGTGGCGTGATGACGAAGTTGATCGAGTCAAACACAACCATTCCTACCAAGAAGTCAGAGACATTCTCTACGGCGGCTGATAGCCAGCCTTCTGTTGAAATTCACGTGCTTCAGGGTGAGCGTCCAATGGCTAACCAAAATAAGTCAATCGGTAAGTTCCACTTGGATGGTATCCCACCGGCACCAAGAGGGGTACCTCAAATCGAAGTAACCTTCGATATCGACGCGAATGGTATCTTGAATGTGAGTGCGAAAGACAAGGGCACTGGCAAAGAGCAGAAAATCAGAATCGAGGCTTCTTCTGGATTGACCGATGAGGAAATCGAGAAAATGAAGCAGGAAGCAGAGGCGAATGCTGAAGCGGATAAGCAAGCCAAAGAAAAAGTTGACAAAATCAACCAGGCAGATTCATTGATCTTCCAAACAGAGAAGCAATTGAAGGAGTTTGGTGACAAACTTTCTGAAGGCAATAAAACGGCTATCGATGGAGCATTGACTAAGTTGAAAGAGGCGCACGGCAAGCAAGACCTTGCGGAAATCGATACAGCGATGGAGGCATTAAACAACGCTTGGACTGCAGCTTCTCAGGAGATGTATGCTGCACAAGGTGGCGCTGAAGGTGCTCCTGGTGCTGATCCTACTGGAGGTGCTGGTGCAGCGGGTGATGCTAGCAACGGTGCAGACGATGTGTCTGACGTAGAATTCGAAGAGGTAGAAGAAGAGAAAAAATAATCACCACTGGCGGTCGGATTAATCAGATTTTACCCTGAACATAAACTAAGCCCTTCCAACCTTGGAAGGGTTTTTTGTTATTTGCAGAGAAGAGATACTTCCTCATTCAGCATTACAATGCCCGTGGTGAAAATTGATTTGGTGGAACAAGACACTTGGATTGGAGTATAATCCTGAACGCCGTGAAGGATCTTTGAGGTTTTAAAGTGCTTAAATCAGATGCTTCCTGCCTCGGCATGACAGTACCGACAAAATTGAATTGCAGCTTACAGGATAGCTTTACCAAATTCATGCCCTCCTAAACGCAGTGAAGGATCTTTAAGGTTTCAAAGTATTGCTTGAATGAGATGCTTCGAACCTCAGCATTACAATATGGTATTGAGATGGACGCAATTATTGATCTACCAGTGCAGAAACTTAGATCGGAGTGTAATCCTGAACGCCGTGAAGGATCTCTTTTCGGATAAAGCTATTTTCGAAGGGTGAAAAATCACAATTACTTCACTTATATCACCACCAACCGAACTCGCAAAGTTCTCTACACTGGCATGACAAATGATCTCTTTACTAGAATGAGTCAACACAAAGCTGATGCGCTAGGTGAAAAGAAGACTTTTGCTGGTAAGTACAATTGCTATCATTTAGTCTATTGGGAGCGACATCAATTTGTCAACGACGCAATAGAAAGAGAAAAGGAAATCAAAGGCTGGAAACGTTTCAAAAAGATCAAATTGGTAGAGAAATTCAATCCTGAGTGGAAGTTTCTTAATGATGAACTTGACTGAGATGCTTCTTATAGATCATAGATCGGAGTGTCATCCTAAATGAAGTGAAGGGTCTCATGCTTATCAATGTTTAGTCATTCCTTCTTTGAGATGCTTCGTGCCTCAGCATGACAGCATCGAATTTAGATGGGATCAATTATTGATATACCTGTGCAGAAAACTTAGATCGAAGTGTCATCCTGAACGCAGTGAAGGATCTTTAATATTTAAAAGTAGTATTTAATCAGATGCTTTCTGCGTCAGCATGATAGTTCCGAGAAAAAGATCGATTGACAAAGTAGGGTAATTCCAAAGATGCCCGTAGTATATCTGTAACTACACAACGACTAAAACTACATAGCTATGAAATTCTATCTTTGGTATGATCAGGTCAAAAAAAGATATGTAACTGGAACTGCGAAGCAGCTTCCAGTGGCGTTAGAAGAGGTATTGTACACCTTTGATGCCAACCAGCTTTCTGCATGTAAAAAAATTGTAGGTAATTTGAACAGCATTAGGTAGTTCCCTAATGGTGATAATTTAGGTAGTGATACGCCCTCTTCGAGAAATCGGGGAGGGCATTTTTGTTTCTCCGAGGAATCCGGAAAGCAGTATTTTTGCAACCCCTTACCCCTTTGGATTTACAACTTTATGAAACTGACCATAAAAACACTTTTTGGATTTGAGGATATTCTGGCTGCTGAAGTCAAGGCGCTTGGAGGCGAGAAAGTAGAAAAAATCACCAGAGGAGTAAAGTGTGAAGGCAATCCTGCTTTTTTATATCGAGCCAATTTGTCGCTCAGAACCGCAATGAAAATTTTGGTGCCCATTCATACCTTTCATGCGAAAAACGAAAAGCAGTTGTATGATAAAATGATGGAATTTGATTGGTCCAATTTTCTGGATGTCGATCAGACATTTGCGATAGACCCGGTCATTTTTTCGGAGATATTCACGCACTCAAAGTTTGTCGGTCTCAAGGCAAAAGATGCTATGGTGGATCAGTATCGAAATAAGTACCGAAGGCGTCCATCCATCGATACGGACAATCCCGATGTGTTATTCAACATCCACTGTGCCAACGATTTCTTCACCGTATCCATGGATAGCTCTGGGGCGGCCCTCAACCAACGAGGCTATCGAGAGGATGGCCATAGGGCACCAATGAACGAGGTACTAGCGGCAGGTATGGTACTACTTTCGGGTTGGGATAAAAAATCACCTTTAGTAGATCCGATGTGCGGTAGCGGCACTATTCTAACAGAGGCAGCCATGATTGCCATGAATATGGGTCCTAATTTGAAAAGAAGAGAATTTGGATTTCGGACCTGGCCGGAATACAGCCCTGTCCTCTTCAATAACATCAAAAACGAAGAGCTGGCAAAAATTAGAAAGCCCAGTATGGACTTAGTGGGTATAGATGTCGACGATAGCGCGGTATCTCTTGCCAGGAAAGCCCTGGGCAAGATTGGGTTACGTAGAGAGGTCAAGATCAAAACCATGGACTTTCGTGAGTACAAACCGATCAACGATCAGGGGATGATCATAACTAACCCACCCTATGGAGAACGGATTGGAGATGATATTCTAGCGTTCTACAAATCCATGGGTGATGCCTTCAAACAAAACTTCGCAGGCTATGATGCCTGGTTAATCAGTTCCAACAAGAAGGCACTAAAGCAAATTGGCTTGAAAGATTCGTCTCGGATCAGACTATACAACGGCAAGCTAGAGTGTGATTTCTGTAAGTACGAATTGTATTGACTTAGCAAAATGC
>JABSPG010000037.1 GCA_013214445.1 Ekhidna sp.
TCGGACAACTCCATGACCACCTGCTCATCATCCGGTGGTTTATGTGTGTAACTAAAACTACTTCTCGATAGATTTACTGTCTGACATGCCTGACGCATACTCACTTCGAAATGAAGGAGCATATGATGAACCAACACCTTCTTCTTGTCAGCAGTTAAAGCTTTTTTTCTACTGCATCTTTGAACGCTTCATGGGTCAAACTTAGATCAGCAAACATGCGCTTAAGTCTACCATTCTCTGCTTCCAGTTCCTTTAATCGCTTGAGCTGGCTAGTATCCATGCCACCATACTTAGCTTTCCAATTGTAGAAGGTCGCTTCGCTGATTCCATGCTTCCTGGCTACCTGCGAAGGCTTCACGCCAGCCTCATTTTCCTTGATGGCTGAAATGATCTGTTGTTCTGTAAATCTGCTTTTTTTCATTGTTATATCATTTAAAGTTAGAAAATATGCTTCGCCTTGGGGCTCAGCCAACTCTAATTTTAAATGGACAACTTTTAGGGAAGCTTACACATGGGCTAAATCGATCAAGATTTCAACGTTTTCTTCAATTAGAAGAGCTTCCCGATTTACCTTAATTGATTCATAAAGGTCCCCTGAAAAAAGATACTGCCTAGCTTGTTTATGAAGACTTTTTGCCTCATAAGATGAAAAGGGATATTCGTAATGAGTAAAAGTCTTTTGAACTTCATAACGGTCACCTATTTGGAATATGGTTCTGGGGGATCTTTTTATGTCGAGACCTAAAATTGGAATAATTAGGATAAGGAGAAGAATACTTGAGCTATTTGTTGTTGATTTTTTGTTTGTTGAATTAATTGAGTAGTTAATAGAGCTAATGATGAATGCAGGTATTAAAACTAGACTTGGCAAATCCCAGAAAAAATAGAAATTATACTTACCAATTATAGATATGCAAGAAAACACTATTAAGATATCTTGAGTAATTCGTCTTGGATCAGTTTTGCTGTTAATTAAGAGCCTCAATCCACTGATATGGAAAAATGCTATCCATGAAAAACCTACAAGCGTGAGTACTTCTGCTATTGTCCATGAAAAGTATCGTAGAATTATGCTCACTATGCTGAGCACAAAAAAGAATTTGTAGAGTTTTTTCATTCCAGAGTAGCAACCTCTGTCTCCCCACCTCTAGTCAGATCACCAATTTTGACTTTGATATCTGCGTCTAGAGGTAGGAATAGATCTACACGACTTCCAAAACGGATAAAGCCTACGGAAGAACCTT
Organism: Ekhidna sp.; assembly: GCA_013214445.1. GTDB lineage: Bacteria > Bacteroidota > Bacteroidia > Cytophagales > Cyclobacteriaceae > Ekhidna. The sequence continues at coordinate 1,245 of JABSPG010000037.1, forward strand.
GCTCGACAGCATCCCCAACTGCTGGATAGAATGCAATTCTTCTAGCTACCGCACCGGCAATTTGTCGCATCAAAATAGTGACTCCATTTTCGGCCTTGAATCCGACAGAGGTACGCTCGTTATCCGTGCTAGACTTTGGATGCCATGCGACCAAGAACTTCCCAGGATGATATTTGAAGAAATCAATGGCACCTTTTATGGGACTTCTATTAACATGAACATTCAGAGGAGACATAAAAATGGACACTTGTATTCGATCTTCTTTATGGTATTCCCCTTCATAGGTTTTCTCAATGACTACCACTTTCCCCTCAGCAGGAGCATAGACTACTCCATCTTTTGGAGGAGTGATTACATCAGGGTTCCTAAAGAATCTGATCACGAGAATCATGAAAATGATTGCGATTATTGCCAAAATAATCTGGAAGATAAAAACAGGGATTAACCAGTAAAATATCGCATATAATCCGCCTGTTAGCAATGCCATCAGAGGGATCATTTTCAGTCCTTCCTTGTGTATTTTCATTTTTATTTGGTTAAGTCTGATGATGAAGTAAGATCAGCATCAGACTCTGAAGTAGTTTAAAGTAAAATTCACAAATCTGATACTAGAAACCACCTCTGTATTTGTAAGTTTTGGATACTTTATCAATTGCCACAATGTAGGCCGCTATACGCATGCTCACATTGTATTCTTGAGCGGTTTTGTATACTTTATCAAACGCCGTTTTCATGATTCGATCGGATCTCCTGCTTACACGCTCTCTTGTCCACCCATACCCAAGTCTGTTTTGTACCCACTCAAAGTAGGAAACTGTCACACCGCCTGCATTAGCTAAAATATCAGGTACTGCAAGAATACCTTTGTCATTCAGGATTGCATCGGCACGAGCGGAGGTTGGACCGTTTGCCCCTTCCACAATCATTTTTGCTTTTATCTTTTCTGCATTAGCCCGAGTGATTACGTCCTCAATAGCTGCCGGTACAAGCACGTCTACCTCTAATAGCAATAAATCTGCAGGATCAATTTTTTCAGCTCCTTCGAAACCCTCCAGACTGCCATTGTTTTCATTTCGGTAGTCCATCGCTTTCTTGATGTTGATGCCTTCAGCGTTATGATAAGCTCCAGAGAGATCACTTACTGCAACAATATTTACTCCTCTTTCTTCCAATAGTTGTGCAGCCCATGAGCCGACATTCCCAAATCCCTGAATAGCACATGTCGCCTTGAATGGATTAATTTTTTGTTTCTCCATTGCGGCTAGTGCGGAGATCATCACACCCCTTCCTGTAGCTTCTTCTCTCCCAAGTGATCCACCTAGTACAATTGGTTTGCCAGTTACCACAGAGTTTACAGTCATTCCATGATTTCGGGAGTACTGGTCCATCATCCATGCCATTTCTCTTGGGCCTGTTCCCATATCGGGTGCAGGGATGTCTCTATCCTTCCCAAATACATCATGCATAGCTTGCGTGAAGGCTCTAGTCAATCGTTCCACTTCACCTGCGGACATTTCCCGAGGGTTACATTTGATACCTCCTTTAGCCCCCCCATACGGGATGTCTACCACAGCACATTTCCATGTCATCCAAGCAGCTAAGGCCTTAACTTCATCAATATTGACATCCATGTCATATCGAACGCCTCCCTTAGAGGGACCCAAGATTGTGGAGTGGATTACGCGGTATCCTTCAAAAACCTTAATGGACCCATTGTCCATAGTCACGGGTAAAGACACGATCACTTGCTTAGCCGGGCTCTTCAACACGTCATACACTTCTTGGGTAAGACCAAGGTGTTCTGCCGCTATATCAAAGCGTGACATCATGGATTCAAAAGGATTGTCTTTATCCTTTATCGGAGCAGGTTCTATATATGCCATGGGTAAAAAATGGAATAGGGGTTATTGTTTATTTCGGTCGCAAAGCTAAAGGGATTTGCGCTTCCCTTTAGAATAATTTCAAGAAAACTACCACAAACGGGACAGCTATCAGAAAGCTATCAAATCGGTCAAGAAAACCACCGTGTCCTGGTATGATTGTACCTGAATCCTTTATTTGAATCGATCGCTTAAAGTGAGATTCTACCAAGTCTCCATAGGTGCCGGCAATTACTACAATGATCGAGACGCTGATCCATTCCACTTGATTTAAGCCCTCGAAATAGAGACCGATTACGAATGCTGTAAGAATAGAAAAGCCTGCCCCCCCTATACTTCCTTCCCAAGATTTTTTGGGTGAAATCCGTTCGAAAAGTTTAGTGCGTCCAAAGAGAATGCCTGTAAAATATGCTCCAACATCATTTGCCCACGTGAGAAATAATAGGCCGAGAATAATTTCGTAGGAGTAGTCCCCATTGTAGAAGACAAGAATATTTATTAATGCAAATGGGACAGCTACATACAGTATGCCAAGGTAGAATAGTGCAATGTTAATGAAGGGGTGAACGTCACTCTTTTTGTAGAGCTTGATTAGAAAGACGAAGGAAGCTAATGGAAACAATGCCACGTAAAACTTAGGAGGTAGAATTCCATCCTCAATCAAGAAGGTAAAAATGAACAGGAGTCCACCAATACCTACTCCAAGAAATCGGATAGGTAAGTAGCTCTGAAGACGCATCAGACGATAAAACTCCCACATGGTGAAACACGAAATGGAAAGGAATACTACAAAGAAGCCCCATTCACTCCAAATAAGAGAGAGTATGATAACCATTCCCCCAATGAGCGCAGAAAACACTCGAGGCGCTAAATCTGGATACTTACTCAAATTTGATATCTTCTTTAATCACTCTTATTGCTCGAATCACTTGATCAGGGGCTACAAATATTTCGAAATTTCCGAAACCGTAAGCAGAAACTTTCTTATTAATTAGAACAGGATGCATATCCATGTCTTCAAGCACATCCTTAACAATGACTGCTCTATGTTCTCTGTCGTCCTTGTACACGGATTGCCAATCACGCATGATGATATTTTTTGTAGAAGACTTGTAACAAGAAAAAAGATATCGCTCCGAAGATCAAGACTGCAGGCCATGGGGCAGACTGCTCCATTTGCTCTGGACTAATTTCAACAATATCTTTTTGAGCAAGATACATTGCGATTAATGCTAACCCATTATTGATCAAATGTCCGACCATCGCAACACTCAAGTTCCCGCTCCAATAATATAGATATCCAAATAGCACTCCCAAGAGCATACGTGGCATCACTCCAAAGAATTGCATATGGATGGCTGCAAAAATGAACCCGGTAACCCATATTGCTACATGGTGATTTTTGAAGGCTTTCACAAACATGTTTTGTATCAAGCCTCTAAACAGTAATTCCTCTCCTATTGCTGGAATAATTGCTACAACGACAATTGCCAGCAAGAAATGTGAGGTCGATGTAAAATTGGTAATGTGCTCAGTAAGCACTTTGAGTTGTTCTTCGGATTGTTCTGCCCATTTTGCAAAGTCAGAATTACCAAAATCTAGGCTCATATTCCATTCGCCAATGGCACTGTTTACGACCATGAAGCTGATAGAAATAACAAATGTGAGTCCCAGTGTACTCCACGGCACGCGTGGAAAAAAATCGCTGAAGGGAATTTTCAAGGCTAAGGCTATGAAAATCGCAGAAACAGCAATGAACATGAAGACTGCTGCTACTCCTTGCACGGCAAGTAGAAAGATCGGATCAATGCCCAAGATCATCGAAGTGTCCACCTCGTCTCCCCCACTTCCAAGCATCATGACAATAGAGATGTATGCTGTCAATCCCAATCCAAAAGCCCAGCTTCTGGACTGTAGCTTATCTTCAGGATGATTTCTTAGAATATCTTGCATTTGATCTAACTTTGCGGACAAATATAACCGTTCAAGGTGGTTAAAATTAGAGACATAGAAATAGGAGAGTTTCCATTATTACTCGCACCGATGGAAGATGTAAGTGATCCTCCATTTAGAGCGGTGTGCAAGCAGAATGGTGCTGATTTAATGTTTACGGAGTTTATTTCTTCAGAGGGACTGATCAGGCATGCAGAAAAGAGTGTGCAGAAGCTGGATATCTACGACTATGAGCGTCCGATTGGAATACAAATCTTTGGGGATAAGATTGAATCCATGAGAGAAGCAGCCTCTATCGCTGAAGCCGCGAATCCTGAAATCGTTGATATCAATTATGGCTGCCCAGTGAAGAAAGTAGCCTGTAAAGGCGCTGGGGCTGGCATACTTCTAGACCTTCCAAAAATGCAGGAGATGACTGCAGAGATAGTAAAGAGGGTTGATAAGCCGGTGACCGTAAAAACACGATTAGGCTGGGATGACTCTACAATTAAAATAAAGGAGGTAGCACATCGTCTGCAGGATGTTGGAATTCAGGCGTTGAGTATTCATGGTCGCACTCGCAAGCAGATGTACAAAGGTGAAGCTGATTGGGGCCCAATTGCTGAAGTGAAGAATGATCCTGGAATTCATATTCCAATCTTTGGCAATGGAGACATTGATTCACCAGAAAAAGCACTAGAATACAAAAACAGGTATGGTGTAGATGGCATTATGATCGGTCGTGCCGCCATAGGCTATCCATGGATCTTTAATGAAATAAAGCATTATATGAAGACGGGTGAATTACTATCACCCCCTTCATTAGATGAGCGTGTAAGAGTAGCAGTGGAGCATCTAGATTTTTCCATTCAGTGGAAAGGAGAGAAGTTAGGCCTATTTGAGATGAGAAGGCACTACACGAACTATTTCAGGGGTATTCGTAATTTCAAATCCACACGTCAGGTACTGGTAGAGTCTGAGTCTTATCAGGAGGTAAAAGAAACCTTGCTACAGGTTCCAGAACTTTTTGCAGAGGTAGCTGTTTAGTTCACCTCATACTTACTGTTATGCAAAAATCTCCACTTATTGCCTGGGTTCTACTAGTTATTCTTGCATTCATCTGGGGGAGTTCTTTCATCCTGATAAAGAAAGGGCTTGTGAGTCTCGAACCTGCGGAAGTTGGTTCACTTCGAATTGTTGCAGCTTCTCTGTTTTTGCTCCCTTTTGCCCTAAAGAGGGTGAGCACTATTGAGAGGAGGCGGATTCCATATTATACATCAGTGGGGTTGCTAGGTAGCTTAGTACCGGCATTTCTTTTTGCGATTGCCCAGACTAGACTTGAAAGTGCTGTGACAGGTGTTTTGAACGGGTTAGTCCCCATTTTCACCATCTTAATTGCGGTCTTCATTTTGAAGCAAAGGCAATCGAAAGAGGTCTATGGGGGAGTGACCATCGGATTTATTGGCATGGCTATCCTAGTGACTGCTGGAAAAGGCGGCTCATTTGGCGGGCTAAATTCCTATGCACTTCTGGTAGTGCTAGCTACTGTTTGCTACGCTTCAAACCTGAATCTGATAAAACAAAAACTCAATGATGTTCATGCAGTAACTGTTACTAGTGTCTCATTATTGTTCGTCGGCCCCATTGCAGCAGTCTACTTATTTGGTTTTACTGACTTTTGGTACAAACTGATGAATGTGGACGGAATGGGAATAGCAACCTTCTACATTTGTTTGCTAGGGATCGTAGGCACATCTATTGCCTTGATTGTATTCAACAAGATTTTGCAGATGAAAGACGCTTTGTTTGCATCTTCCGTAACCTATATCATACCGGTCTTTGCTGTCATGTGGGGTGTAATAGATGGGGAGGAACTGTTCCTCCTCCAATACCTTGGAATGCTGGCAATTGGTGTAGGAGTATATATCGCAAATACTTACAAGAAGGCAGGGAGTACAAAGTAGACAAGCAGGCTAATCAATATACTTGATGCCAAGTTGAGCCACACACCTGCTCTTACCATATCACTCATTTTTAATTCTCCGGAACTAAATACGATAGCGTTTGGACCTGTAGCTATCGGCAGCATAAAGGCGCAGGATGCCGCCATGGTTGCGGGGATCATCAACAGAAAAGGGTGTACTCCTATAGCCTCTGCAAGGGCTGCTAGCACAGGGAGCATTATTGAGGCTGTCGCCACGTTTGAGGTAACTTCGGTCAAGAAATTTACAACTATGGCAATGATTAGAATGATGGCGAGCAGAGGGAGTTGTGCCAGGCTGGAGAGTTGAAGACCTAACCATTCCGCGAGCTGCGAGCTTCGGAATGCTGCAGCAATTGATAGTCCACCACCAAAAAGAATAATGACGCCCCAGGGAAGTTTTTCTGCCTCTTGCCAATTCAGAATCGTTTTTGACTCGCTTCGCTTTGTAGGTATAATAAATAGAAGCAGCGCAGCGCCAATTGCTATCACCGTATCATTTATTCCCGGTATAAGTTGATTTAGTATGAACGAACGGGTGATCCATAGAACAGCAGTTCCAACGAATATAAAGGCAACTGCTTTTTCTTCGTAGCTCATTTTGCCGAGTAGTTCTTTTTCGTGTTTAATGACTTCTCTGCCGATAGGTGAATCAATTTTATGCAGCGGAAAAATGAGTCTTGTCAACACAATCCAGCAGATGAACAGCATGGTAAGTGAAAATGGCAAGGCAAAGGCTAGCCACGAAGCAAAGCTGAAGTCTACCCCATACATCTGATTGGCAATCGATACAAAGATCGGATTTGTAGGAGTGCCTACTAGGGTAGCAACACCACCTATGGACGCAGAAAAAGCGATTCCGAGTAGCAATGCTTTGAAAAAAGCCTCACCAGACTTTGAATTGAATTCCTTTATTTGAGCGATTAATGCGGTACCTATGGTAACCATCATTAAGGTGGTGGCAGTGTTAGAAATCCACATTGATAGTATGCCAGTAGCTAGCATAAATCCTAAAACAATGAGCTGTGTGTTTGTGCCTACAGCTGAGATGATGTTTAGAGCAATCCGTTTGTGGAGGTTCCATCGCTGCATAGCAATGGCAATAATGAATCCTCCAACAAAGAGGTAGAGCATCTTGTCACCATAAGCGGTAGTTGTTTGAGAAATTGGAGCACCTCCAGTCAATGGAAGTAAGACAATGGGCAATAGGGCGGTGGCAGAGATTGGCAGTGCTTCAGAGAGCCACCAAATAGCCACCCAAAGAGTAGAAGCCAAAACAGCATTTGCTTCTGGGTTTAGATCAGGGAATGGGGATCCGAAAAAAACGACACAAAACAAAATGGGCCCGATAACGAGCCCAATTCTATTTCTAGTCATGAGTGTGGATTAACATCTAAGAAACTAGTTTCTTGAAATCAAATTCATTCATGAAATGTTGTGCCTGATCCAGGGTTTGGAAATCGTACTCTTTGATTTCGCCATTCACTCCATGTATTTCTACCTTGATAACTGAAATATCCCCTTCAGCGGAAACAGGTTCGGCAACTGCACGCTTAGCCTCTGCGCTATCCTTGAAGTTTTGAGTCAAGACTACTGTCTTACGCTTGATCCTATTGCAGTAAGAGCATCTAAACTCCTTTAAGAGCTCTCCATCTGTGGTTGGCGTGGCTTCCTGAATGATTTCTTCTTTGTGAAGCCTTAGAGTCTGGAATCCACAACGATCGCATTCAAGTGCGCTCAAATGTCCCTTATACTTTTCAATTTTTGTATATCCGGTAGATTCATCTATCCATACATCATAATCTACTGAGAAAACATTCTCTTCCGCTTGCATCCCTTCGTCCAAGTAAGCATCTTCCTCAGCTTCACTCAAAAGTTTCATTTCCTTTCCATTCTCTGGATTGATCCTTGGAGTATACCTTAATTTTTTGAGTTTTTTCTCTAAGATTCCTGGATAGTAAAATTTGATGATAAGCTGCGCAATGTAACCATACAATACACTGATACAAATAGCTACAAATAGCCTAATAAAAAACCAGAGGAAATCGATTTTCATGGTTTCATATTCCAGTGTATTGCAGAACAAGAAAAGAGCTACAGCGATGAAAATATGTCCAACTAGTAGCTTATTGGATTCCTTTTCGCTTGCAAGATCAAATTTTTCCTTGTAGGTCTTTTTTGAGGCAAATGTGATTCGATAAAGCAAATAGTTCAACAATCCTGCTCCTAAGGTGACAAATACCAAAATTGTTACGATTTGCTGCCATTTAGCGAGAAATTCGAGATATAGATCGTTATTCATACGGGTGACTTGTGTGCACAAAAATAAGACGATTTCAAAAATCGTCATACATTCTTATAAACAGTACGAAAAACGAGAACCCTAATTGTGTACTGGACGCACTTTATTGTCAGCGGAATCGATCAAAATGACCTGAATAAGTGAGATGTCATGGTCATATGGGTTCAGTGATTTTATTTCTGGTTCTGGCTTCACAGGAAGCATTGACGCCCATTTAGAAAGCTCCTTTTTTGCGAATGCAGAGACTCGGTCTTCAACCTCCATGACAAAGACGAATGTGCCGAGAATCAGCATTAGCGTTATGAGTTTATTGAGCTTTGGATTCATTTTAGTCCTATTTCCTTTTTTCTAAATGAGCGTCAGTTACTTCTTGTTTGAAAACCTAACCTTGCTTAAAAGATGTTAGCAGCTATCAAAAAGTTGCATGACACCTCAAAATTTATCAATCGAAGTGTTAATCACAGTTAAAGAATGTTATCAAAAGTGATTGCTAGATTGATGCAGGAAATACTTAGCCCATCACAAAAGGTTACAAAGTGGGCCTACTTCCAGCTCATTGGATATTTCTCATCTATATATTGCAGGCCTTCCTTTGTAACATAGATGGGACCAAATGTGTCTAGCATGACTGCCAATTCCTCTGTCTCCTTTGCTCCAATACTGGCTTCAACGGTTCCAGGATGCGGCCCATGTGGCAGACCGCCTGGGTGTAGGGTAAATGATCCTCTGTCTATTCCTTTTCTGCTCATGAAATTCCCCTCCACGTAGTATAAAACTTCGTCAGAGTCTATATTGGAATGATTATATGGTGCTGGAATAGCCTGTGGGTGATAGTCAAATAATCTAGGCACGAATGAACAAATTACGTACCCATAAGCTTGAAATGTTTGATGCACTGGAGGTGGCTGATGAATTCTTCCTGTGATTGGCTCAAAGTCATGAATTGAAAGGGCGTACGGGTATAGGTATCCATCCCAACCAACAAGATCAAATGGTGATGTTTCATAGAAATAATCATGAAGCATATCATCATGTTTGATCTTGACCAGATACTCACCTTTTTCTTTTTCAGTCACCAGTTCTGAAGGAGGACGAATGTCCCTTTCGCAATAGGGAGCATGCTCGAGAAGCTGCCCTAGCTCATTCCTATATCGTTTAGGAGTTTCTACTGGATGATTTGATTCAATAATCAATAGTTTTAGCGGTCCCTCATCCCATTCGAACTTGTAAATCGTAGTTCTGGGAATAACAACATAATCCCCTTGATTAACACGAAGCTTTCCAAACTGCGAATACAGATATCCATTTCCATCATGGATAAAGATCACTTCATCAGCTTGCCCATTTTTGTAGTAGTAGTCCATGCCTCTGCTGCTGGGATGGCAGATGGCCATGGACACATCTTTATTTTTTAATAATGTTATTCTAGACTCAAGAAAATCATCCCCAGTAGTATCTACTTTGGATGTGTTTAGGTGAGTTTGTTTGAGGGTGTACTCAGTAGCTATTTCTGATTTCCAAGACACAGATTTGCCTACTTTCTCCACTCGTGTTGGAGGAGTAATGTGGTAGAGGTTGGAGTAGATACCAGAAAAACCTCTAGAAGAAACTAACTCTTCAGCGTAAAGCTCTCCATCTGGTTGTCTGAATTGCGTATGTCTTTTGGGAGGGTACTCACCTAATCTGTGATAATAAGTCATTTTAGTTTCTAGCTATTTCATCTGCTTCATCCATTAGCTGGATGGCTCTGAGATAAATCTCGTCTTGCTCATTGAAAATCGGGTAGAATCCGTCATTATCCCAAATGCCTCTCGCAATATAAGCTTTAGTTAGTTGTTGTAACAACTTTTTTGATCGATTGAATTCTTGCTCATTGAATTGAAGCTTATTTCCTTCGGCGATAGCTACTAGTTCTTCCAACATTTTGTCCGACACTTCAAAGTCTGATTTGTAGGTATCAAAACCCATCTCGTTGAGTTCTCCGCTTCTTTCCTGAGCATATGTGACCGTATATTCTTGTATTGAGTTGGTGCTGAATAGTCGATTCAAGTATCTTGTATTATATGTCGTATCTAATGGCACGAAGTAATCCGGTGTAATTCCACCTCCTCCATATACGACCCGTCCCTTGTCTGTTTCGAAGGCCAACGAGTCATTGAATTTGATGCTATCAGATGAGTACAGTTCACCACTTTCATATCGCTCATAAGCTTCCATTCGGTATTCATCCAGGTTTCCACCTTCGTATATTTTTTGAATGCTCCTACCGCTAGGAGTATAATATCGGGAAATGGTAAGCCTCAATTCCGATCCATCTTGCAGGCCAATGGGCATTTGAACCAATCCTTTTCCAAAAGACCTTCTTCCCACAATTAAGCCTCGGTCATGATCCTGTACTGCTCCAGCTACAATCTCTGACGCAGATGCCGATCCCTCATCAACCATGATTACCAGCGAACCTTCCTCAAAGTCACCCAGCTCTCCGGAATAGTGTTCTTCTGAGTACCTCTTTTCTTTTCCATCAGTGTAGACGATCATCTGTCGCCCTGACAGAACCTCATCAGCGATTTGGACAGCTCTATTCAGATATCCACCAGGGTTACCTGTCAAGTCAATAACCAGTTTCTTCATGCCTTGATCCTGTAGTCTCAGTAGCGCATCCTTGAATTCCAGATAGGTTGAATTCGCAAATCTTGCAACCTTGATATACCCGATCTCCTCATTGACCATATAGGAAACATCAACACTATACTGTGGAATTACATCTCTTTCGATAATGAAATCGATCAATTCATTTTCGCCATTTCTCTTGATGCTAACAGTGACTTCAGAGCCACCAGGGCCTCTCAGCATCCCCACCACTTTTTGGTTTGTCATTCCTACTCCAGCTACATTATCTCCATCGACTTTTACAATTCTATCACCTGCACGTATGCCTAATTTTTCAGACGGGCCACCACTCAGCGGACTCACCACATGGATGGTGTCTTTGAAAATATTGAACTCGATACCAATGCCCTCATAATTTCCCTCAAGGCGAGACTGAATTAATTCAAGGTCTTTGGCGGGAATGTAGGAGGTGTGCGGATCAAGGTCTTCCAACATGCTTGCGATGGCACTCTCTACCAATTCTTCACTATTGACTTCATCCACATAATCATTTTCAATGTGAGTGAGCACCTGTCGAAATTTTGTCAGACTTTGCATAAAGTCCGATGCAGGATTATTAGATGCCCCTGCCATGTTTGCTCCTATAAAAACACCCAAACAAAGTGTGATGGCGATGTAAATGGGAAGTGTGATGGAACGATTCGAATTCTTATGTGTGCTCATAATATCAGTAAATCTCAAAAATAAAGCTTATTTCAAAGAACGCATTGTCTCTCAAAGTGTTGACTTGAGAGTATGTAGGTGTTATTTTTGTGTATGGTCTTCGAAAAAACCTTGGAGCAAGTTGTAGATGAGAATCATGTTTATGCGCGTGCATTGCATTATTTGGGTATTGATTTTTTTCGAAATCCCAACAAGAAACTCAAAGATATCTGCGAGGAGAGAGGTCTAGATCGGAAGACTGTGATCAAAAGCTTTTACACCTTTGATTCAAACCAAAGACTGAGCTTTCCTGAGCTTGAGAATTATCCAATTGAATTACTCGTTGAATTCTTGAAGCATGCTCATCATGTTTTCATCAAAGAGAAGCTTCCATACATTGTACATCTAACCCAACAATGGGACAAGAAGTGGAGTCTGAAGGAACTTCTTCCCGAATTTGTGGAAGATTTCATTAAGCACATTTACGAGGAAGAGGATTCCACATTTAAGTACATTGAGCTTCTTTGCGAACAAAATAATGGAGTGCAGAAGGCGCCTTTCGCTCTTATTTCTGAGTTTAGAGGCTACTCACTTAGGAGAGAATTTGAGGAACATCAGCATGAAGATGAGTTTGGTGCCATCCGAGATTTGATGTCCAATATTGAGCCAATTAATCTCATTGATAGAGTATTGCTAAATGAGATCAGGGCGTTTGATAGGGAAATGATCTATCATGCAGAGATTGAAAACAACATTTTCTTCCCAAAGGCGATTGTTCTGGAAGCAGAAGTGCATAATCAGATTAGAACCCTCTCGCGTTTTAATTAATGCCAAGAATCTTGGCGATAGACTATGGAGCTAAGCGGACAGGTTTGGCTGTAACAGATCCTTTAGGAATTATTGCTAATCCCTTAGATTTTATTCCTACCCATCAGCTCGAAGGATTTTTAAAGTCCTATTTTGATCACGAAGAAGTAATTAAAGTGGTTATTGGCATGCCGAGAAACACAGATGGATCTGATACAAATGCCACACCATTGGTTCGGGCATTTATCAACCGATTCAAAAAAGTATTCCCTGGAATGGAATTAATTTTGCACGACGAGCGGTTCACTTCTAAGATGGCCTTAGATGCAATGATTTTGGGAGGGATGAAGAAGAAAGATAGGCGCAACAAAGGGAATGTAGATAAGGTTAGTGCCGCTATTATTTTACAGTCATATTTAGCAAGTATCCAATGATTTTTCCAATCGTATTATACGGAGATCCAGTCTTAAAAAAGAAAGCCAGCGAGATAGAGGAGGGTGACGACTCAGTAAAGGAGTTTGTTGCAAGCATGTATGAGACCATGTATGCTGCTCAAGGTGTTGGCTTAGCTGCTCCACAAATTGGTGAATCGCTTCGGGTATTTGTGATAGATACAACGCCAATGGAGGATGATGAAGAGGAGGGTCTGAAAGAAGCTTTC
>JABSPG010000370.1 GCA_013214445.1 Ekhidna sp.
ACATTTTCGATCAAGATATTCTTTGACGATTCAGGGTCAAAACCATCGTTATTGTATACTGGAGCATCAAAAGAAATATTTCGAAAAGTCAGGTTTTTAGAGAAAATAGGATGGACTACCCAGAATGGGGAATTTTCTAACTGTAAACCATCCACCAAAATATTTTCACACATAAAGAATGAGATCATATCGGGGCGAAAGGCATCCATTGCTATATCGGTGAAACGCCTATCTTTTAACGGTACGTCTTGATTATTAACCTTACGAACATAGTTTTTGGATCGAGGTAAGCCTTGTTCCTTTCTTCGCTTATTTACCTCATTTTCCCATGCCTGCCATTTCATTCCATCACCATCTATTCTTGCAGGCACTCCATGTCCGTCCTCAAATACCAGGGCAATATTCTTCTCATTAAAGGCGTAAAAAAGTGGAGAAAAGGAAAAAATGGTTGTCCCTTCAAAACGTCTGAGCGTACCACCCGGCAGCATATAAGCTGTTGGGTCAAATTCAAAAAACAATTTAAGGTTAGTATCAAAGGAAAGCTGAATATTACTTCTCAGATGAATAGGCCCCTTAATTCGGTAAGTAAGTATTTGCTTGACAAAATCCTTTCTGTCTGGATGAGAAAAGTACAAGACACCTCCTCCTAATGCCGCCAGAGAATCAATGGCCAATTGGATATCTTGTCGGAAATCATAAGTCCCTTCAACATCTGGCATTTTTCCTGCCAATTCTGTTAAATTCCACCTTCGATCTGGAATCACAAGAAGCTTGATGCTTTCTACAACTTTTTCTGCCTTGGCGATCGTCTCAGCTTCAATATCTACGCTACGTGAATCAGAAGTCTCAACTGAACATGAGATCGATATTAGAAAGGAAAAGAAGAGAAAAACAGATAGCTTCATTTCAGTCTTTTAGTACAATAGTTCAGTGATTTCTTCCAGGGACTTTCCTTTTGTCTTTGGAATAAACTTCCATACAAAAAAGAAAGAGATCAAATTGCAGCAAGCATAAAAAAGGAAACTATAGCCTCCTCCCCATCCACTCAACATTGAAGGGAAGGTCAGAGAGACAAAAAAAGCTCCGATCCATAGGCTCATAATGGCCAATGAGGAAGCCATGGCACGTATCTCTCCGGGAAATATCTCAGATATCACCACCCACAAAACAGGCCCCATTGAACAGGCAAAAGATGCAATAAAACCAAGGATAGCGATCAAAGTAATCATACTTTGCTGCTGACCAGACAAGAATAGATAGGACATCAAGGAAAGAAAAAGAAACATCAGGACGGTACCTACAAGCAACAGATTCTTTCTGCCGAAGCTATCTACGAAACGCATAGCTACCAAGGTAAAAAGTGTATTAACAACACCAACCACAATGGTTTGAAGCAATGCATTGTCGGTAGAAAAGCCGGCCGTAGAAAAAATATTAGGAGCATAATACATGATGATATTGATACCCGTCATTTGCTGAAGAAAAGCCAATACCACACCTACCAGAATCCACTTAAGGTATTTCCATTCTTTCAATATTTTGAAATTCAACTTTGATTCGTTTATTACAGTCAATTTTTCACCCTCTGATTCAGCATGAAGCTTCTTCCAAATCTTATTGGCCTCTTTTTGCTCTCCTCTCAACAGTAACCATCTGGGACTCTCCGGTACGTAGAACAATGAAACCAAAAATAGTGATGCAGGAATAGCCTCGACTCCAAACATCCACCTCCAGTTGTCCTCTGGAATGTCAACTAAAAAGTAATTGGAGAAGAACGCAAGCAAAATACCTATGACAATCGTTAATTGATTGAGGGAAACCAACTTACCCCTGTGGGCGTTGGTAGAAACCTCGGAGATATAGACGGGCGACAACATCGATGCTGCTCCTACAGCTAGTCCTCCGATTAGTCGGTAACCAATAAATGAAAATAGCTGAGTAGCTAGTGCACTTCCCAAAGCAGATATTATAAATAAAATAGCTACTAAGATCAGTGGACGCTTCCTTCCATAGAGATCACCTACAGGACCTGCAATGACTACTCCAACAATACAGCCTAAGATCACGCTTGAAACAGTCCAACCTAATGTCCAATCATCCATCTCAAAATAAGGTTGAATGAAAGGATTTGCTCCTGAGATCACTGCCGTATCGAAACCAAATAGCAAACCACCCAACGCAACAACGAAACTAACTCTGACTAGATACTTGCTCATGCTTGCTTTGGTTTAGCCCAGTTTTTCTCAGGGAGTACACCAAACCATTCTGGTCGTTGTGGATCTCTATCATATGAGTACCCACCTAATTCTTGGTATAACTCAGCATATTGGCTAAGCTTATCTCGATCTAGCTCCACTCCTAAGCCGGGACCTGCAGGAACGGCAATTTTCCCATCCTTATATTTCATTTTGCCTCCCACAATGATATCATCGGTTAAATGGTGATAATGTGCATCCGCAGAGAAGCTAAGATTAGGTGTGGCAGCACCCAGATGTAGCATGGTTGCCAATTGAATGCCCAGTTCTCCAGAACTATGTACAGCGGTTCCTAATTGCATTTTCTCACAGACCACTCCCGCTTTCCAAGCTTGTCGTAACCCTCCCCAGAAGGTCGTGTCCAAAAGGATCACATCAATCGCCTGATTTCTGATACAGGCGTTTAATTGCTCAAAATTCACCACAACCGTGTTGGTGGCAGTAGGAATTCGAACCATGGACCGAACCCGTCTCATGCCCTCCATGCCCCAGGTCGGATCTTCAAAGAAATCATTATTGATATGCTCTATGGCTTGCCCGATTCGGATGGAATCTTCAACACTCCATGCCGCATTGGGGTCTATTCGAAATGAGTGATTTTTGGGGAATGCGTCTGACAAGGCTTGAAACACCTCCACTTCATGATCTGGATGAAAAACACCTGCTTTCAATTTATGCGAGGTGAAACCATGTGAATCATGCAAAGCTTTGGCATGGATGGCCATCTCATCTGCTTGCTCTTCTCCTCCTAATCCAGTTTTTTCATTGAGATATCTAAAGAATAAGTAAGAGGCAAACTCAACCTCTTCTCTCACGGATCCACCTAATAAATCACAAGCCCTCACACCTAATTTTTTACCCATGATATCCATACAAGCAAACTCCAATGCTGCGTGTACCTGAAGACGGTTGTTGTACAAGGAAGCTGTAGGGTTACAGATCTTCCAGTACAGTTGCTCTAATTGAAAGGGATCATGCCCAATGAGGTACTGTTTTAAACCATTAAAGGCTTGTTCCGCAGATTCTCCACCGCCACCCATCTCACCTAGGCCAGTGATTCCTTCGTCTGTCTCCACCTCTACAATTGTCCGAACAAACCTTCCCCAATGTGCGCCATTGGAGTGACGTATAGGCGCTTCTAAGGGAACTGTTACGGTAGTGGCTTTTATATCAGTTATTTTCATTTATGGTCGATTGATTGGAATAATATTGATGTCATAAGGCCCAGAAATGCTTTTTTAAGGTCTTTTTGATACAATTCTACCTTAATTGTCCTTCTCTCTTCCTTTGCTTCTTTTTCTTTTCATGACTATTGTCTTTGGGTATTCTCACAATAAGCGAAGGAGGTAGTGGCTGTAATGTTTGTTCAAAAGCCACCATCTTTTCTACCATCTCTTTTAGCTTCTCTTTTTCCGTATCAACTAAGTTGTTTTGTTCTCCTATATCGTTTTTCAGATCAAATAGCAGCGTATCATGTGCTGCTACACCCGCCTTCCACATACGTTCTTTTGACCCTTTAAACGGCATCTTTATTTTCCAATCTCCTGCTCTATAGGCTCGGTAATCTCCATCCATATAAAAAGCCAATTCTCTATCATTTAGTGGCTTTTTATCAAATAAATGTTCGCTGATATCCATACCATCTATTGGCTTGTCCGCAGGCAGTTCAGCATTTGCGATAGCCGATATGGTAGGCAACATATCCAGTGTGGATACTAAAGATGACGAAACAGTACCCTCAGGAATCCTCCCTTTCCATTGCATAATAGCGGGTACACGCATCCCTCCTTCAAATGTGAATTGCTTACCCTCTCTGAGTGGTCCCGCTGAACCTCCCTCAGGACCGAATGCCAACCAAGGGCCATTGTCACTTGTGAATAAGACCATCGTATTTTCGGCAAGCCCTAGCTCATCCAGTTTATCTAATATTTTTCCTGTACTCCAATCTAGCTCTTCGATCACATCTGCATACAGTCCTCCCTTAGATTTACCTTCAAACTTCTCTGAAGCATAAAGGGGTACATGAGGCATAGAGTGCGCCAAATACAAGAAAAATGGGGTTTCCTTATTTTTCTCTATGAACTTTATCGACTCTTCGGTGTACGTTTTGGTGATATACCGCTGATCTATCTCGCTGGTCTCTACTTCATTGCCTCGCATATAGACTAGTCCTGACATATCATTGCTATAGGGCACACCAAAATAGGAGTCAAAACCCTGTTGCAAAGGCAAAAACTGACGGTGATGGCCAAGGTGCCATTTGCCTACAATTCCAGTTTCGTAACCTTTCTCTTTCAGAACCTCGGCGATCGTGACTTCCTCTTGTGGTAGTCCAGTCCAGCTTTCTGGGAAAAACACCTGATTGATGCCCATCCTCATAGGGTATCTTC
>JABSPG010000371.1 GCA_013214445.1 Ekhidna sp.
CAAATTGGATTCGGATTGAGTATCATTAATAATTATGTCTAGTGTATTATCTGCCTCTGCATATCTTCTTACCTCCATCTGCAAAAAAGCAATCTTGTAGAGTGTATTAATATCTTGATTGGCTAGATATAATCGCTCATAGTTATCCAAAGCCTTATCCTTAGCACCTAGTTTTTCTAAGCTAGCTGCTGCAATTTCCATAGCAAACTGATCTTGCGGTTCAATCTGCAAGGCTTGTTGAGCTGCCAATGCTGCAGAAGCAGTTTGGTTTGCTTGGAAGTAGAGTATTGCTAAAGAATCGTAGATAGCCACATTAGCAGGATTTGTAGCAAGAATGCTATAAAGCGCGGTTCTAGCTACTACAGGATCATTAAAAATCATTGCAGTATTGTAAATAAATGCTTGCTTTCTGATCTCCCAAGGAATCGAATCTCCAGGAGCCATTTCTTGGCTTTGGCCGTTTGCAAATCCTACAATAACAATCATAAACACACACAATACTCTTTTCATATATTTTTTAATTTTCAAAACGCCGCAAAAATAGAAATTAGATTCTTTTTCACGAAGCTAACTGCGCTTAGCAGTAAGTCCTTTCTTTTTACCAATTTTTAACATCAATTCGAAAGCTTCCTTCTTCTGGTTTTTAATCTTACCTTCCAGAATTGCTTCCTTAATCTCAGACTTAATATCTCCAATAACCTTTGAAGGTTTTATGTCAAACACTTCAATGATCTCTTCCCCTGACACAGGTGGATTGAAATTCATAACCTTATCACGCGCTTCAACCTCTTCGATCTTCTTCTCCACCTTTTTGAAATTACTCTGATACTTCTTAACTCGTTCAGGATTTTTGGAGGTAACGTCTGCTTTGCACAAAATCATTAAATCGCTGACATCACTACCAGCTTCAAAAACCATCCTTCTTATCGCAGAATCAGTAACCTTGTCATTTACAAGCGCAATCGGCCTCAAGTGCAATTTGACAAGCTTTTGAACGTATTTCATTCGCTCGTCAAGAGGCAGTTTCATCCTCTTAAATATCTTCGGAACCCACTTCGCCCCTAGATCTTCATGCCCATGGAATGTCCATCCAGCTTTTTCGTGAAAGCGCTGAGTAGCCGGTTTCGCAATGTCATGCAGAATGGCAGCCCACCTTAACCAAAGGCTATCGGTCATCTTACAAATATTGTCCAAGACCTGGATTGTGTGGTAGAAATTGTCTTTATGCGCCTTGCCATTTATTTTTTGAATGCCCTGAAGATTGGCCATTTCCGGAAAGATTAGCTTCAGAAGCCCCGAGTGAAATAGTAGCTGAAACCCATAGGATGGCTTTTCTGCTATGATGATCTTATTCAACTCATCAGTTATTCTTTCTTGAGAAATAATGGATATCCTCTCCGCCTGCTGTATAAGACCATCAAAAGTATCTGGCTCAATATCGAAGTGTAACTGTGTCGCAAATCTTATCGCTCGAAGCATCCTTAAAGGATCGTCTGAAAAGGTGATAGCAGGTTCTAGGGGTGTCCTTATTATCATATTTCTCAGGTCTTCCATGCCTTGAAAAGGATCAATGAGCACGCCATAGTCTTCTTCACTAAGGCTGATCGCCATAGCATTGATGGTGAAGTCCCTTCTATTTTGATCATCTTCTAGGGTTCCATCCTCAACTATTGGATTTCTCGAATCACTCCTATACGATTCCTTTCTTGCACCAACAAACTCATATTCAAACCCTTGATGATGAATTGAAGCAGTTCCAAAATTCTTATAGACAGATAGCTTAGCATCCTGCCCGAGAAGCTTGGCTACCTCTTTTGCCAATTCGATTCCACTGCCCACACAAACAAAGTCTATGTCTTTGGATTCTCTTTTTAAAACAACATCTCTTACATAACCTCCAACCACATACGCTTTCAGATTTTTAGAAGTGGCAGCTTTGGAAACCAAGCTAAAAATCGAATTTGATTGAAGAGTTGGGATGAAATCATGCGGCATAACTTAGTCTCTTAATTCAGCACAATATCTTCCGATAGCATTTCTTCAAGTTCTGACATACTATCTACTTTCAGTATTTCCCTGTAAAGCTGAAGTATCTTTCTATTGAGCAGCTGATTCAAGCTGACTTCACTTCCCTCATTGCTCGAAACATTAGCCCCTTCTAGCAAAAGAAAAGGACTTAGCATGTTCCAGTAAGACATAAGCGTATTTCCAACCTCTACTTTTTCGTGAATGTGCTTCTCTGCCTTCGCTTGTTCCAGTAACTTGTTAAAACGTATGAATACAGCCCTCTTCAAATACTCGCCCGATGCGCTTTTGGAGAAAACTGAATCACCATCTAATTCAGTTAAGCTCTTAAGGGATATCTCACTTATTTGAGCACTTATAATCTCAAGATAGTTTGCCAGCTTTTCGAGTGAAGAAGATTCAGAGGAAACCACCTCATCTACAGCCTTTGCTAGTCCCCCCATTTTCCATGCAAATGCATCTCGTATCAAGGCATCTTTTGTTCTGAAGTTGAGATAGATGGTCTTCTTACTTACCCCTGCATATTTTGCCACTTGATCAACGGTTGTAGCTTTAATGCCATTTTTTGAAAAGAGTGCAAAAGCACTTTGAATTATGTGCGCTTTTTTGTCCAAGAACGTTTCTGATTGAGCCACGAAATTAGCCTTCTGACATCTGCTTTCACAAAAAATTGACAAGAATCTCTTGGAATCGAATAGATTTGTTTTTCATGAATCGAGAGGAAGCAACTAGCCTTATCAGCGCCTTAACTGATGAGCTTAATCATCACAACTATCTGTATTATCAGCAGAGTCAGCCTGAGATCTCAGATTATCAATTCGATCAAAAACTTAAGCAACTTGAAAAGTTAGAGACTGATTTCCCAGACTTGAAACTGCCATACTCTCCCACCACCCGCGTTGGCGGAGGAATAACCAAAGAGTTTGATACCATACCTCATAAATATCCCATGCTATCATTGGGAAATACTTACTCAGAAGATGAACTCATCGATTTTGACAACCGAGTAAAGAAAGGACTTGGAACGGATGAATATGAATACATATGCGAACTAAAATTCGATGGGGTCGCAATAAGCCTAAGATATGAGAATGGAATTCTAGACAAAGGAATAACAAGAGGAGATGGAACCAAAGGGGACGACATAACCACTAACGTAAAAACGATCAGATCTATTCCTCTTAGAGTAAGTGATTCGAATTACCCTGCCTCCTTTGAAGTTAGAGGTGAAGTCTTCATGCCAAAAGATCAGTTCATTGAACTAAACAAGCAAGTAGAGGAAGAAAACAAAATAAGAGAAGCTGAGGGTAAGAGTGCTTTGACACAATATGCAAATGCAAGAAATACCACTTCAGGCACACTGAAGATGCAAGACTCATCAATTGTAGCAAGTAGAAAACTTGATTGCTTTCTCTACTCCTACTTGG
Organism: Ekhidna sp.; assembly: GCA_013214445.1. GTDB lineage: Bacteria > Bacteroidota > Bacteroidia > Cytophagales > Cyclobacteriaceae > Ekhidna. The sequence goes on from JABSPG010000371.1 coordinate 3,453, forward strand.
ATGATACCAATACTTTTGAAAAGCATGATGAATCTTTGAAGTTCCTAGAAAAGGTAGGTTTCAATGTATCACCTACGTTTAGAAAGTGCGAAAGAATCGATCAAGTATTGGAATATATAAAAGAATGGGATCAAAAAAGGCATACTTTAGATGTCGAGACAGACGGCATAGTAATCAAGGTTAACAGCATCGCTCATCAATCAGAGTTAGGATTTACGGCAAAAAATCCAAGGTGGGCAATATCCTATAAATTCAAGGCAGAATCTGCAATCACAAAACTGATTGGTATTTCGTACCAGGTAGGAAGAACTGGAGCAATTACTCCAGTTGCTGAACTGGAGCCAGTATTGCTTGCAGGAACGACCGTCAAAAGAGCTTCGTTGCATAATGCAAATGAAATAGAGAGATTGGATATACGCCTAAGTGATCATGTTCATGTGGAAAAAGGTGGTGAGATTATACCAAAGATCACCAAAGTGAATCTCGCAAGTAGAGCAGAAAGTTCAGTACCAGTGACCTATATTTCCATTTGCCCTGAGTGTGGAACAGAATTGATCAGAAAGGATGGAGAAGCTCAACACTACTGTCCAAATCAAGCTTCCTGCCCTCCGCAAGTACTTGGCAGAATAGAGCATTTTATTGCTAGAAATGCCATGAATATAGAATCACTTGGACCAAGAACCATAGACGGCTTCCTTTCCCAGGACCTTATAAAGACACCTGCCGATCTTTACTCGCTTCGCTTCGATGACATAAATGATCTCCAGTTTGAAGAAATTGACCCTGCAACGGGTGAAAGCTCGAGACGATCCATAAAGGAAAAGTCAGCAAGAAATATCATTGCATCCATAGACAAATCAAAAAGTATCCCATTTGAAAGAGTACTATTCGCTCTAGGAATCCGGTATGTCGGTAAGACAGTAGCCGAAAAACTAGCCCAACATTTTCAATCCATTGACATGCTGATGAATGCTTCGTTTGAGGAGATTATCTCCGTGCATGAAATTGGAGACCGAATAGCTGAGAGCGTGGTAGACTATTTTGGAAAAGAAGAAAATCAACAGATGATTACAAAGATGGTAGAGTCAGGGCTGTCCTTTGAAATGGAAGAACAAAAGGATCAGAAAGACACCTTGAATGGACTTACATTTGTCGTTTCTGGAGTTTTTGAATCTTTTGGAAG
>JABSPG010000372.1 GCA_013214445.1 Ekhidna sp.
GTGCAGACTCCAAATAAATATTTCATAATTGAGCCACACTATCTTCTTCCTTACTTTCAGTTCCTCCCTAAAAAAATTTGATTTTTCATACTGACCCGAACTCGACTTAGTCGAGCTCAAAGATGGTCTGAAGCATATGCGAAGCAATATTTGGATGAAATTGTATTACTCTCAAAAGCAGATATGAAAAAGCTTTTTCCTGAGAGTCACTTATGGTGCGAAAATTTTTTCGGATTTAAAAAATCGTTTGTTGCTCATAATTTTATCTAAAAAGCTACTGTTGTCATTCGACTTACAAAAAAACAAGCATGATGGGGAATATTGGTATTTCAAAGTATAAGACATATTTATTATTGTTAGACATTGTTTTGTTAAATGTTTCTGTCTTAGTAGCCCATGAAATTCGCTTTAATTCAATAATACCTTCCTCCGACTATCAGACTCTTCAGCTTGTTTTGAATATTCTTTGGGTATTAGTTTTTTTTGTCAGTGGTCTTTCACGAGTAGATCTACATTCAGGGTATATTGACCACATAAATAAGTTTCTGACCGGTCTGGTAATAAATCTTTCTATTGTTTTTGCTATTTGGTTTTTGTTGCAGCCGGTTGGAGACAATGATATTTCTCTTTTATACTCGCGAAAATTTTTGTTCATTACGTTCTTATTGTTTAGCATCTCAGCAATCCCTTTTCGTTTGATTTGGGTTTCTTTCATAAATAAGCGCTTTGCAAGAATAGTTCGTATACTATTGATTGGAAATACAGATCAAACGCAACAATTGGATAATCATTTTAGAAGGGAAAAGGCTGATAAGTATGAAGTGATTGGAGCAATAAATGACACAAAAGCAAGTAGTATTGAAGAATATCTAAGTACGAATAAGCCCGATGTTATTTTATGCTCAATGTCATATTTAGACGATGATGACCTAAAGAATGTAATTGATTTTGCTGAAAACAACTTGATAAAGGTTCAATTGATTTCACAGTTTAGCCAACTATTAAACTATAGCTTCTCCATGGCTTACTTTGATAATATGCCTGTTTTAAACATCAATTCCATTCCATTGGACAATAGTTTAAATCAGATTATCAAAAGGTTATTTGATTTTGTTTTTAGTGCAATTTTTATTTTTCTAATACTGTCTTGGTTAATACCACTTATTGCAATTCTGATAAAAATGGATTCAAAGGGCCCAGTATTTTTCAAGCAAGCAAGACATGGAAAAGGGAATCAGCTCTTTCAGTGCTGGAAATTTAGGACAATGAAGTACGAAAAAAATGCAATATTCAAACAGGCGACTAAATCTGATGATCGAATTACAAAGGTTGGTAAGATCCTAAGAAAGACTTCAATAGATGAGATACCTCAATTTATCAATGTTTTTCTTGGAGATATGTCCGTTGTTGGTCCTCGGCCGCATCCAATCAAACTGAATGAAGAGTTCCAGGTAAAGATTGATAGATTTTGGCAAAGACATGCTGTCAAGCCGGGAATAACTGGGCTTGCTCAAGCTAAAGGCTTTAGAGGTGAAACTGCTGAATTTAGTGACATGAGTGGTCGTGTTCGTTTAGATAGATTCTATGTCAGAAATTGGTCCTTGTTTTTGGATGTAAAAATAATCATGCTCACAGCTTTGTCGATTATGAAGGGAAGTAAAAACGCTTACTAGTATACTTATGAAAAATATTCTTGTAACCGGGGGGTTGGGCTTCATAGGATCTCACACAGTTGTGGAATTATGTGATCAAGGATACAATCCTGTCATTGTTGATAATCTTTCGAATAGCAAGATCGAAGTTCATGATCGTATTGATAGAATAGCTTCCAAGAGTGTATCTTTTGAAGAGGGTGACTTGAGGGACAAAGCTTTTACAGAGAGGGTTTTTGACAAATTCAAGTTTGAAGGAGTTATCCATTTTGCAGCGTCTAAAGCTGTAGGAGAATCAGTGGAAAAGCCTTTGCTTTATTATGAAAATAACTTGACTTCTCTAGTTAACATTTTAGAGCAGGCAAAAAGACATGAGACCTCCAATTTCATTTTTTCTTCATCATGTACAGTATATGGTCAACCTGATAGGCTCCCTGTAGACGAATCATTTCCCAAACTACCGGCGGAATCTCCATACGGTAATACAAAACAAATAGGAGAAGAGATCATTCAAGATTTTTGTAAAGCAAATAGTGCTTTCAAAGCAATCTCCTTAAGATACTTTAATCCTGTCGGTGCGCATGAGAGCGCGATGATTGGTGAGTTGCCCTTAGGAGTGCCAGCCAATTTAGTTCCTTTCATTACTCAGACTGCTGCCGGAATAAGGTCACAATTAAGTATTTTTGGAGGGGACTATAACACCCCTGATGGTACTTGTATTCGAGACTATATCCATGTGGTGGATTTAGCTAAAGCACATGTTTTAGCATTGGAATACTCATCTAGGATGAACCTTAACTATGATTTTTTCAATGTTGGGACAGGGAAAGGTTGTTCCGTGTTGGATGTGATCAAGGCGTTCGAATCAGCATCTGGTGAGAAATTAAATTACAAGATTGTCGATCGAAGACCTGGAGATATTGAGAAAATATATGCTGACACAAACAAGGTAAATCAGTTGCTCGGCTGGAAAGCAGAAAAAGGCCTAAATGAAATGATGAAATCAGCTTGGGAATGGCAAAAAAAGTTGGCGATTGACTAAAATTGCTACTCACCTAAAATATTTATTGTTTTACCGAAATAGTTCAATATTCTCTATATAAAGTAACATTTTTGTAATTGATAAATCCTAATTACAGAACGAGTAGAATATATGGGTATTCCTATCGCCATCGCCACTTCATTTTTGGTTACACTGACGCTAATGCCTGTCATCATAAGACTATTTAAATCAATAGATCTTTTGGACAGGCCAGATAAGAGAAAAATACATCGTATAAGTACCCCTTCATTAGGTGGCATTGCCATTTTTATTGGAATACTTCTAGCAGTATTAATGTCTGTATCGTTTTCTGATCTTACTGTTCATAAGTATTTCATAGGAGGTTCCATATTGATCTTTTTGTTGGGTGTTAGGGATGACTTATCCAGCCTCCTAGCCCATCATAAACTTGTCGTGCAAGTATTCGCAGCAATATTAGTGGTGTTTTTTGGGGAAGTAAAGATCGAAGGTCTTAATGGCCTTTTTGGAGTGAATAATTTCCCATGGGTTTTTGACGAGTTGTTCACAATTTTTGTGATTGCAATTATGACTAATGCATACAATTTGATCGACGGAATTGACGGTTTAGCAGGCAGTATTGCATTGGTTATTTCGGGGTTTCTTGGTTGGTCTGCCTTCCACAGTGGGAATTATGTTGATGCAACTTTGGCATTTTCAATTTTAGGTGCCTCACTTGGATTCCTCCTTTACAATTGGTATCCTTCTAGGGTTTTTATGGGAGATACCGGATCTATGGTATTCGGATTTATGTTGACGGTTTTGATGATTAAATTCCTTGCAGTGCCATCTCCGCCATCTCCGATTGTGTCACCAGTGGCTGTAAGCCTCTCGCTTTTTATTTTACCTGTCTACGATACTTTGAGAGTATTCATTATTCGTTTTTATCAAGGTGTGCACCCCTTGGCACCTGATAGAAATCATATCCATCATGTTCTTTTAAAGCTTGGATATAATCATGCATCTTCCACGTTGATTCTCTTAGCTTTTAATGTAGCAATTGTGTCCTTAACGGTACTGTTTCAAAGCATTGGGGAGCTATGGTTAATGCTTTGCATGGCTACAATTGCAACGACTTTCGGCGTACTTCTTGACAGAAAATTAATGAAACGTGAAGCTGCGCGAGTTGCTCAGTTGATTCCTCCAGAAATTAAGCTAAGTAAGAAACATACCTCTGTTTAATTTGTAGTTTTGCATTCTGTAATTGATTGCAAGAAATATGATTGATCGAGTAAAGGCTCTTATTGCCGAGGTTGAGGGTGCAACCGTTTCTTCTACAGACGATGTTGAGAAATTCAGACTAAAATTTGTCGGGAAGAATAACATTATTAATGATCTGTTTAATGAATTTAGGACAGTTCCTGCTGAACAGAAGCGTGAACTTGGCCCTGCTTTGAATGAATTGAAGAACCTAGCTCAGTCAAAGCTAAAAGATCTTTCAAGTTCACTTAATTATGCACAGTCGGCGAGTCGAAACATTGATGTTACCTTGCCCGGTGTTTATGGAGAGGAGGGTTCAATTCATCCCATCTCACAGACAAGAAACAGAATTATAGAAATCTTTGAAAGACAGGGTTTTAATGTGGAAGATGGTCCGGAAATAGATAATGATTGGAATAATTTCACTGCACTTAACTTTCCAGAAAATCACCCGGCTAGGGAAATGCAGGACACCTATTTCGTAGAAAAGAATCCTGATGTGCTTCTACGAACACACACCTCTAATGTTCAAATTAGGTTGATGAATAAGAGAAAGCCGCCTATTCGTTCAATCATGCCTGGAAGAGTTTATCGGAATGAAGCGATTTCGGCAAGAGCTCATTGTTTCTTCCATCAAGTTGAAGGTCTGGTCGTAGGTGAGCATGTAAGCTTTAGAGATCTAAAAAATACCATCTATCATTTTGCAAAGGAAATGTTTGGCA
>JABSPG010000373.1 GCA_013214445.1 Ekhidna sp.
ACGAGCCTATGAATCTTGAAAACACCTATTTCAATCCGATGAAAAAGGGAGTCCCCCCAATGAATATTGCCCCTACAGAGTATGATCATCGATATAGAAATTATCAAGTGTGGGGTGAAGTTCATGATAGGAATGCGCTGGTCTTTGGAGGAGTATCTGGGCACGCCGGGCTGTTCTCTACCTCTCGAGATTTGGCCAAAATCATGTCGATGTTTCTAAATGGAGGATACTATGGAGGCAGAAGATATTTGTCTCAAGAAACAACTAGTCTTTTCAACCAGCGCTTTTTCCTAGAAAATCGGAGAGGGCTAGGTTGGGACAAAAGAGGTCTTGATGAATCAGATACAAAGGAAGTTGAGGATCATAGCTTTGGTCATACAGGATTTACTGGAACAATGGTATGGGCAGATCCTGATGAAGAATTGATTTTTGTGTTCTTATCCAATCGAATATTCCCTAATGCAGACAACTGGAAACTTGGCCAGCTAAGTACCCGTACAAATATCCATAACGTCATTTACCAATCACTTGAGGGATATGATGAGCGAAACTTATTCTGGAAAAATTAGGTTTAATAACCACTTTACTGAAGCGTTTACATGAAGGTAGGAATTGTATGTTACCCCACATATGGAGGTAGTGGAGTGGTAGCCACAGAGTTGGGAAAGGCACTCGCCAAAAAAGGACATGAGATCCATTTCATAACTTATTCCCAACCCACTAGACTGGATTTTTTCAATCCAAATCTCTACTACCATGAGGTAAATGTGAAATCCTATCCGCTTTTCCAATACCCTCCTTATGAATTGGCTTTGGCAAGCAAAATGGTTGATGTAGTGCTAAATGAACAGTTGGATATGCTCCATGTTCACTATGCTGTTCCACATGCTTCTGCTGCATATATGGCACAGCAGATTTTGAAGAGTAAAGGATATGAAATTCCTTTCATTACTACGCTGCATGGAACTGACATTACCATTGTGGGAAAAGACGCCACCAATGAGCCAGTTGTCACTTTTTCCATAAACGAATCGGATGGCGTTACTGCTGTTTCTGGGGATTTGAAGAAAGATACCTTGCAGCATTTCGATGTTTCTGTACCGATTGAAGTCATTCCTAATTTCATTGATTTAGAACGCTTCAAGAAACAGCCAAAGGAACACTTCAAAAAGGCTATTTGTCCCAACGGAGAACGGTTGATTGTACATACATCCAACTTTCGAAAAGTAAAGCGAGTTGATGATGTTTTGAAGGTCTTTTGTGAGCTCAGAAAAGTTGTGCCATCCAAGTTACTACTAATTGGTGATGGCCCTGAAAGAAGTAGAATGGAGAATGCGGCAAAGGAAATCTGTACGGAAGATATTCGTTTCTTAGGCAAGCTAGAGGCAGTAGAAGAAGTGCTATCTGTAAGTGATCTTTTCTTGATGACCTCCGAGAAAGAAAGCTTTGGCTTAGCGGCTCTTGAAGCCATGGCTTGCGAAGTGCCTGTTATTTCCTCCAACGCGGGAGGGCTTCCAGAATTAAATAATGAAGGTGTCTCCGGGTATGTTTGCGATATCGGCGATGTAGCAACGATGGTAAAGAAAGCAATCCACGTTCTTGACGATGATAATCTTGCATTTTATAAGGCGGGAGCTCTGGCACGAGCAAAAGAATTTGACATAAATAACATCCTCCCCAAGTACGAAGCATACTACCATGCCGTTTTAGAAAAACATAAAAAATCATTAACAGAGAGTTTGTAGAAAAATAGGATTTATTTGATTTAATTTTGACTTGAATTTTGGAAGGACGATGGAGCTAAAAAACAAACCGCATAGCAAGGGAACCAAAACGATGTTCAAGAATAAATTTCTTGAAAAGCTAACCAGGACTCATATATCGGTTCCATTGATTTTATTTTCTATTATTTCAACAGGTCTAATGATCTATGGGTTTCAGCACTCCTATTTAACGGGATTGAATGCTCCATTGCTGTTTTTTGCTGGTCTATTAGCTTTCACTCTGGTAGAGTATCTGATGCACCGGTTTCTTTTTCATTTGACTCCAAAAACGGAAAAGCAAGAAAAGTTTGCATATCAGGTTCATGGTGTTCACCATGATTATCCAAAAGACAAAGATCGATTGGCAATGCCTATTCCTTTAAGCCTAACGTTATCTACAGGATTCTTCTTCCTCTTTAAGTTGTTCATGGGCAACTTTGTATTTGCATTTCTTCCAGGGTTCCTGATAGGGTACGCTTCATACTTGTGGGTGCATTACATGGTTCATGCATTTCAGCCACCTAGAAATTTCTGGAAGATTTTATGGGTTCATCATGGAATTCACCACTACAAGGATCCTGAGAATGCTTTCGGAGTATCATCTCCTTTTTGGGATTTGATATTCAGGACAATGCCAAAGAAATAATCTAGTCTGTCTTATTTTCTTTAGCTTTCTTCTTCGCTTCTTTAGCTTTTCGTTTTTCCGGAGAAGCAGGCTCCAATGTCACTTTGAAAAGGAAATCTCGGGTACCCCAGAAAATGTTGGTGAATAGTGAAGCTAATATGGGTCTTCTGCCGGGCATAGTGGATTGACTTAGCTACCGTTAAGTTAATTCAAAAATTACTCATTTCCTTATTATCAAAGAATTAGGAAATCATTCTTAGACGATTTTAGTTAAGTTACTGCTATGATTGGGTATCGGTTTACGGAGTTTATTCCAGAAAAAAATAAAGAGCAAACAACTTTCGATAATTTGCTCAACATCTTTCTTCAATTGTTGGTGATTACATCTGGAGATGTCAACGAAGCATTAAGCTGGCTTACGAATCTAGATCGAGAGCACGGCATATCTAATGCTGAATATGGTATTGGAGACTTTATTGATGAGCTCAAGAGCAAGGGATACATTGACGATAAGAATGAAAAGGGAGAACTCAGAATAACAGCTAAAAGTGAGCAGGATATTCGTAGAAGTGCCTTAGAAGAAATCTTTGGGAAGCTTAAAAAATCTGGGAAAGGGAGTCACAAAACCAATCACACGGGCTCTGGAGATGAAATCACCTCAGATTATCGCGAGTTTCAATTCGGAGATTCTTTAGAACAGATAGAAATGACTGAGAGCATTCGCAATGCCCAGATTAATCATGGACTAAATGATCTAATGCTAACAGAGAACGATTTGGAGATCCGTGAGCGAGAGTATAAAACTCAAACTTCGACTGTCCTTATGATTGACATTAGTCATTCTATGATTTTGTATGGAGAGGATAGAATTACCCCTGCGAAGAAAGTAGCGATGGCATTGGCAGAACTTGTAAAGAGAAAGTATCCAAAAGACACGCTTGATGTAATTGTCTTTGGAAATGATGCTTGGCAAATTGAGGTAAAGGATCTACCATACCTAAGTGTAGGTCCATATCACACCAATACTGTTGCGGGTTTAGAATTGGCAATGGATCTATTGAGGAGGAGAAAGAATAAGAATAAGCAGATATTTATGATTACCGATGGCAAACCCACATGCTTGAAGGAAGGAATCAAATATTATAAGAACAGTTTTGGATTGGATCCGAAAATTCTCAACAAGACAATGAATTTAGCAGCTCAGTGTAAGCGACTTAAAATTCCGATCACCACTTTCATGATTGCCTCCGATCCGTATTTGCAGCAGTTCGTTAGAGAATTTACTGAGGTGAATAGCGGGAACGCTTATTACAGTAGCTTACAAGGTTTGGGGAACCTGATTTTTGAAGATTATAAAAGAAATAGAAGAAAAAATCTGTAGATGGATTACAAAAAATTAAGTTCAGAAGAGAAACTTAGAATCAGTACGTTAGGGCAGCTCAAGCAGACAGGCTATCAACCCTTATCGGTTAAGGAGGAACTCCGAGCTAATCTGATTTTAAAGAAAAGGGCAGGGGAGAATATTTTCGATGGGATATGGGGTTATGAAGACACGGTGATTCCAGATGTGGAGCGTGCCATTCTCTCAAGACATAACATCAATTTTCTTGGGTTGAGAGGGCAGGCAAAAACGAGAATGGCTCGTATGATGACCCACCTATTAGATGAGTACATTCCTGTGGTAAAGGATGCGCCATTAAACGATGATCCACTGCATCCCATATCTAAATTTGCAAGGGATCAAGTAGAACAGCATGGGGATGCAACATCTGTTTCTTGGATGCATAGGGATGAGCGATATACTGAAAAATTGGCTACTCCTGATGTGACTATTGCGGACTTAATAGGAGATGTAGATCCCATAAAGGCTGCAAGCTTAAAATTGGCATATTCAGATGAGCGTGTCATTCATTTTGGCCTGGTTCCTAGGTCGCACCGAAGCATTTTTGTAATAAATGAGCTACCGGATCTACAGGCACGGATTCAGGTAGCCTTGTTCAACATTCTCCAAGAAGGGGACATTCAGATTAGGGGTTTTAAACTTAGGATGCCTTTGGATGTGCAATTCGTTTTTACGGCAAATCCTGAAGACTATACCAACCGTGGATCCATCGTTACTCCATTGAAAGACCGTATCGACAGTCAGATTATCACACACTATCCATCTTCGATTGAAATAAGCAAAAAGATAACGGAGCAGGAAGCAAATCTTGTTGAGCAGCAAAGAGCTGATATTGAAGTTTAC
>JABSPG010000374.1 GCA_013214445.1 Ekhidna sp.
AAACATGGTTCTAGGACTTTACTAAAAGAAGGTAACGCTGAATTGATGCAGCTCTTTGGATTTGGAACGATCGATGAAATTGTAATCAAAGACTTTCATATCGTGACGCCAACGGTAACGCTAGGAGAGGACTTAGCTTTTTCTTTCACCCTAGCTAACAAAGCAAAGCAAGCTGTGAAGATCCGATTGGAGTATGGTGTCTACTATATGAAAGCTAATGGCTCCCTTTCTAGGAAAGTATTCAAGATCAGTGAAAAGGAATACGAGGCAGACTCATCTACAACCATTGAAAGAAAGCAACACTTCAAGCCGATTACCACACGGGTGTATCATTCAGGCAAACACGAACTTTCACTCATCATCAATGGGGTGGAGTTGGAAAAGAAGAGATTTACTCTTCGAATAGAATAGTGAAAGGACTTGAAAACTATCGCCAGCGATTATAATCTAATACTATTTTACTTAGGCTGCTGTTGCGTTACGCAGTGGACCATACCTCCGTTAGCATATAGGTTCCTTACATCTATACCAATGACACTTCTTTTTGGGTAGATCGATTGAATGATCTCATTGGCAATCTCATCGTTAGGATCTTCATAATTTGGAACGAGGACGACTTCATTCCCGATGTAGTAGTTGATATACGAACCCTTGTAGCCAAGATCGGTTCCGTCAGTCTTCTTGACCGTGTTTTTCGTGAGTGGCACCAACAAATAAGAGTAGGGGTTTCCTTCCTTATTCCTGGCGTGATAGAGCTTCTTAATGTCACGCGGGCGAACATCAAACGCTAGCAGGTCAGCTTCCTTCATTGTCACAATCGTACCAGAATTTCCAAAAGTAGCAAAGCCATCAATGTGCTGATCTGTGATATCATTTCCTGCCTTACCATCCAACCAAATAACCTGGGATACACCGAGGTATCTTTTGAAGATTGAATCGATTTCCAACTGAGTCATGCCAGGGTTTCTATTTCTGTTCAAAATGGAGCTCTTGCAGGCTAGCATCGTGCCATTTCCATCCAAGATTACGCTACCGCCTTCATTGATCAAAGTGGTGTTCAGATCAAGGTATTTAAGTTGTTGATAATCTGCTATTTGTTTTGGGATATTGTCACAGTTTTCAAACCTAATTGGCAGCCCTGAATAGTCGTCTGTTTTTTGACCCCAACCGTTAAATCCCCAATCTTGGACTACCAATTCCCCATCTTGATCCCTGACATAAATGGGACCATTGTCTCGCACCCAAACATCGTCTGTTCTCATGAGGTAGAAATCCACATGATCCAAACTGATACCTTCGGATTCCAAAAGGCCGGTAATTCGTTCTTGTTCTTTCTTATTGTATGCGACAACATGCACATTCTCACCTGATACCAGTGCTGCTGTCATAGCTACCCATGTGGCATCTAAATCATTTCGGTATTCCAAGCCATATTGATAATGATGAGGCCATTGGAGCCAAGTACCTTCATGAGGTTGACTTTCTTCAGGCATGGTATAGTGCATTTCGATGGATTCTATAGGCAATGATTGACCTGAAAGTTTGTAGCTGAATACAAGATTTAAAAGCAGGATTGAACTGAGCTTCACCACGACATTTGGTTTTTCAAAGTGATCTGAGACCTTAGATACATCCTTACAGCCAAGAAGATTAATTTATTTCCAGATAATTGTAAATGAATCATATCATTCTTATCTCATATCTATACCGCCAATTTTAATATGTCTTTGGGATCAATAACGCTTTTGGTGTATCCGTTCTGAGTTGCCTTCAGCATCGCTTGACCGATCTGTGCTGAATTTACTACGGAATTTGGAGCAACTGCTTTCATCAGCTTCAGGAGCCATGTCAAGTTATTGATCATGAAGCGATAAAGTTTACTACTAGGAGAGACTCCCTTTACAGGAATAATCATTCCTGGTCGAAACATGAAGGCTTGCCTGAATCCTAGTGCTAGCAGATCATTTTCAGTCTTCCCTTTCACTCTTGCCCACATGCTTCCTTTTTCGTCTGATCTAGTACCTTGACCTGATACATAAATAAAAGTCATGCTCGAATTTCCCTTATAGAGTGTCTTGGCAAGAGCCAAGGTAAAATCGTAGGTTAGGTGTGTATAGGTACCTTCATTTAATCCCGCTGCACTAACGCCCATACATGCAAAGCAGGCATCATATCCTTTTAGCTCATCTGACACTTTCTCAAATTCTGAAAAATCAGCATGGATCAGCTCCTGCAATTTTGGATGGTCCATTTTGAGGCTTCTGCGCGAAATAGATATCACTTCAAAAACCTCTTCGCTTTCCAAACATTCGAGTAAAACACCTTTTCCCACCATACCAGTGGCTCCCGTGATAATGACTTTCATCTGACTAAATAAAGCTTTGTGAGTTAAACTTAGATAGGATTTTTCTTTGTCTGTGAATCAGTATGAAATGGTAAACTTGGTGCCTTTCCCAATTTCACTTTCTGCCGATATACTCCAGCCATGTAGTTCAACGATCCGTTTACAAGTGCCTAAACCAATGCCATGACCTTCATACTTGTTGGGAAAATAATTTCCCTGTTTTGGGTGGGTTTTACTATTACAATATTAAGTTTTTCATTGGAGGAAAATCGGATGTTTTGCTAGAGGACTAGTGATGAAGATTGAGATTTTCAAAAAAGCACGTGCATTGGAATAATGGTTGTATGAAATATTAGATCGACACTTTTCTCTATTTACTTAAAAGGCGTTATTTTGAGGCATCAATAATCAATAGAGGCATGTTTACAGAGTACGAAATAGAAGCAATGATCGAGTATCCAGAGGTAAAGGAAGCTACGATAGCTTTGAAGAAGGATTTTTTGAAAGCTGAGGCTCCATATCTTGAAATAAGCGATGAAGACTTCTTTTCACTCATTATCATGACACCAACAATTGGTATTGCTATGGCGGATGGCAAAATCAGTCTATTCGAAGAAATGGGGTTAAATAAGAAGGCTAGAAAGCTGTCAAAAGGCGGGTATTTTATGAAGAAAGACCCTGTGGTATATGCAATGAAGTATCTGATTAAGAACTATTACAATTGGGATGATAAGTTCTTAGGAGTGCTTAAAGAAACCATTAAAACTACTTGTGGCCTAACAAAGGATGACTATGCAGAAGGATCCTTAACTGGAGATATCGACTACAATGAGTTCAGAAAAGCAGTCATGAATTCCAAATATCTTCTGATTAGGTTTATTGCCAGCTTCTTTTTGGAAAACGACGAAGATATCATCAATCAAAATCACAAGGTTGGGAAAGAGGAGTTCCAACGGATGATTATCGTGGGAGAGAAGTTGGAGCTAGACAAAATACCTGTCTACCAAATGTTTTGTAAGACGTTCCAATAATCTATCTCCGATTTAGACGTTCTTGATGAGATGCAACTTTGCAAGTTTTCAATCCTATTGGGCATATGCTTAATTGCCAGTAGTTGTAGTAGCAACGATCCAGTCGTTCTTTCTTCAGATGCCCAGATACAGGCTTGGTTAGACACAGCGGGTATCCAAGGAATCAGGGATGAATCAACAGGAATCTACTACTACGCCATTCAGGAGAATCAAGCAGGAGCCACTTTGAGTCAAGGTAGTATCGCTGGTATCTACTATGATCTCTACGATTTGCAGGATAACCTTATAGCCTCTCATCAACGCAGCAATGGAGATTCTTTGATCTTTAAAGTAGGCGCATCCGCGGTGTATCCTGTAGGAGTAGATTTTGGCGTGGCACAGATGCGTCTGGGAGAAATCTATGGCTTCATTTTGCCGCCTGAGCAAGGGTATAGTGAACTGAACAACCCAAGTATTTCAAATCAATTAATTGCTAGGCTAGAAATATCCTTGGTATCCATATCACAAGAAGTTGACTTAGCTGTCACAGAGGATGCAGGTATTCGGGCGTATATAACTGATAACGAACTTGATGATTTAACGCTGAATCCCATTGATTCCACACTATTTTTTAACTCAGGGATTGCCATCAAGCGTAGAAGAAGGGGGATTGAGGATCGCCCAAGCCCCGGTGATACCATTTCGGTTAGCTATACTGGTAGATTTATTGACGATGTTTCATTTGTAGGACAGTCTAGCTTTACATGGGTATTTGGTTCCGGAGAACCAAGACCGTTGATGGCTGGTTTTGAAGAGACAGTCTCTAGGATGCTCGTAAATGAACAAGTGCTGGCGTTGATACCAAGTGCACAAGGATATCGCGAAAGCGCCTTGATTATTCCAGATTTTATTGCTCAAGATCTTTTGGATGATCAAATCATCCCTGACTATGTTGTTCAAGTCCCACCATACTCCACACTACTAATGGAGCTTACACGTGTGAATTAATCGGTTAATTTTGTGATTTAGTGCTTTCTGCTGCAAAACGATATGGAGCCGTTCTATTATTTAGCTTCCTTGCACTTCAGGTGTTTAGTCAGGATATCTATGAGAAATATGATATCTACAGAAATCCGGTTAAGGTTATACTGAATAAGTTTAGTCTTACAGCGACTACTGGCTTATCATTTACCAATTACAATCAAGACCTTTCAGGCGTGTATTTTTATCAGGATAGAGATAATCAATACATCTTCTCAAATAATATTGT
>JABSPG010000375.1 GCA_013214445.1 Ekhidna sp.
AGTCATGCTCATTAATGAAGCAGCTGACGCACTATTTCTGAATATTGCCAGCAGAGAAGACATTGACACAGCAATGACCAAAGGAGTGAACTACCCTAAGGGACTACTTCAATGGGCTGACGAAAAAGGAATTGCTTGGTGTGTTGATCAATTGGACACGCTCTATGAGGAATATCGAGAAGACCGCTATCGATGCAGCCCCATTTTGCGAAGGATGAAGAAAAAACAAGCCACTTTCTATTGAGCAAAATGACCAAGGCTGAGAAAATCGTCCACGAAATGATGGCGAAGGACTCCTTCAGCCAGTGGCTTGGTATTGAAGTAGAAGAAGTACGTGACGGTTTTGCGAAAATTAAAATGAAGGTGCGTCCAGAGATGTTAAATGGTCATTCCGTAGCACATGGAGGGATCTCGTTTTCTCTAGCTGATTCCGCATTTGCTTTTGCATCAAATTCGCATGGACAGAAAGCCGTATCTATCGAAACCTCTATCAACCACATAAAGCCTGTTTTCGAAGGGGACGAGCTAGTAGCAATCGCTGAAAAGGAAAGCACCTCTAGAAGTCTAGGTCAGTACATCGTCAGAGTATCAAAGAACAAAGAATTAGTAGCCTTGTTTAAAGGGGTAGTTTTTCGAAAGTCGGAAGAGTGGAGCTTACCCAAAAACGCGTGATTTGCGACTTACAACTAGAAACTTGATATGAACATACAGATACCCGATCACATTGCAGCCATTAAGAGTTACCAACCAGGTAAAACCATCCCTCAGTTGCAAGAAGAACATGGCTGGGAAAAGGTCGCCATCCTTTGGAACAACGAAAACACACTTGGTTACTCACCTAAATCAAAACAGGCTGTCATTGATGCGTATGATTCAATCAATTACTACCCTGATCCTATTAGCGCTGACCTAAAAAAAGGACTCGCAGCGCGTCTTAATAAATCAGAAAAAGAAATCATTTTAGGCAATGGATCCGAATCGGTGCTAATGTTGGCTATCCGTGCGCTCTGCTCTGGTGAAGATGAGTTTCTCACTTCAGAGGGTGGTTTTGTGATTATCTATAACTGGGCTAGAATAAACAATGTACGCTGTGTAGCCATGCCCATGACAGATGCTTATGGTTTCGATCTACATGCGATTAAAAACCGCATCAACAGAAATACCAAAGTCATCTATCTCGCCAATTGCAATAACCCGACAGGTACTAGTCTGACAAAAGCTGAGCTAGATAATTTCATGCAAGGGATACCAGATCACATTCTGGTCATCATAGATGAGGCCTATTTTGAATACTCACGGGCAATCGATCCTGAATTTCCCAATTCCTTGGAAATGGACTACCCAAATATCTTAACACTACGCACTTTCAGTAAGGCTTACGGTATCGCTGGCGTGAGACTCGGTTTTGGCATAGGCAATGAAAAAATTATCCAAGCCATGGCCAAAGCCAAGCTTACCTTTGAACCGACTGCACTGGCGCAGGCAGCAGGACTTGGAGCACTTAATGATGACGAATTTCTTTCTAAAACCATTGAAAACAACACCACAGGTCTCCACTACTTCTATGAAGAATTTAACAGACTGGGTGTTAAGTATGTGAAGTCGTATGGAAACTTTGTGATGACTGTCTGGAAAGACAAAGAAGAAGTCATGCAGGTTTTTGACAAACTGATGAAGCATGGCGTTTTGGTAAGGCCGCTAATGCCACCAATTGAGCACTGCATCCGTATTTCAATTGGTCGGCCCGAAGAAAACGAGCATTGCATTGAAGCCCTAGAACAATTCCTTTAGCGCAGATCTTCGATCAATAAAAAAGAAAACCAACGTCCCAGTGAGTTTTCGGTGAATGCAAGCTAGCTTTATAGGGTTACTTTCGAATTTTCAACCTAACCCTGAACCCGTGAAATGAGCGCAAACAGTTAAACACACCAGTCTGGATGCAATACTGTCATAGCGAATTCCATGTGTTCCTTTAAATGATAACCCTATGCACATGAAAAGAAGTCTCCTTCTCATCTTTTTAATCCTATCTATCGTATCTGTACAAGGTCAAAAAAAGAAGAAAGACACGTACAAACCGGTAGATCAATCCCTGTTTGAAGGCCTGAAATGGCGAAATGTCGGTCCACATCGAGGAGGTAGAAGTGTGACCTCTGCAGGGGTAGTTTCAAACCCGATGCTTTATTACATGGGCACTACAGGTGGTGGTATTTGGAAAACAACCGATGCAGGAATCACCTGGACCAACATATCTGACGGTCAACTCAAAACTGGAACAGTCGGAGCAATTGCCGTTGCAGAATCAGATCCTAATGTGATCTACGTGGGTATGGGTGAACATCCCGTTCGGGGGGTTATGACCTCCAATGGTGACGGTATGTACAAGAGCACAGATGCTGGCAAGACGTGGACCCATATTGGATTGGATAAATCCATGCACATTTCAGATGTCGTCATTCATCCGACCAACGCAGATGTCGTCTACGTATCTGTGCAAGGTGCGCTTTTCGGTCCCTCTTCTGAACAAGGCGTTTATAAATCCACTGATGGTGGGAAAAATTGGAACAAGGTTCTATTTGTGGCCGACAACACGGGAGCTTCCTCTCTGTCCATGGACATGAGAAATCCAAGAATTCTGTATGCATCCATGTGGCAGCACCAGCGTTATCCGTGGACCATGGAGTCTGGAGGACCAAACTCTGGGTTATACAAATCAGTAGATGCTGGTGAAACATGGAAAAAGATGGAAGAGGGTCTTCCAGAGGAATTTGGTAAATCAGGTATTTCCGTTTCTAGGGCCAACCCTGAGTTGGTTTATGCAATTGTAGAAGCTGAAGGCGACAAGGGAGGCCTCTACCGATCTACCGACGCTGGAAAAAAATGGTCACAGGTAAATAAAAACCGCGTGTTGATAGCCCGATCCTGGTACTATATGGAAGTTTTTGCGGACCCTCAGGATGAGAACATTGTGTACGTTTTGAATGCACCAGTCATGAAATCCATAGACGGTGGCCGGAGCTTTACAAACCTTCCTACTCCACATGGAGACAATCACCATCTTTGGATTAACCCAACCAACAATCAATACATGATCAACTCCAACGACGGAGGCTCCAATGTGTCACTTAATGGAGGCAAAAGTTGGTCTACCCAGACAAATCAGCCGACGGCTCAATTCTACCGTGTCATTACGGACAACCTCGTGCCATACAACATTTACGGAGGCCAGCAGGACAATTCTGCCATTGCTATTGCGAGTAGAACCAACAGCGGAAGTATTGGGTGGCAAGATTGGTATTCAGTGGCCGGGTGTGAAAGCGCATACCTTGCCTTTGATGAAAATAACCCAGAAGTCATTTACGGAGGATGTTATCAGGGAATCATAGAGCAGTGGGTAAAGGCGAGCAGAGAAGGAAAACCCATTAAAGAATATCCCGAATTATCGTTAAGCGGTATCCCTAAGAATTTCAAATATCGATACAATTGGAATGCTCCCATTATCGCGTCTCCTCATGATCCCAAAACCATCTACCACGCCGGAAATGTGGTTTTCAAAACACAAGACGGAGGCCTCAATTGGAAAGTAATCAGTCCTGACTTGACATTGAATGACACCCTTAAACAAGGCCCTGGAGGGAGGCCATTTACAAATGAAGCCGCTGGTGGAGAAAACTACAATACCCTGATGTATTTGGTGGAGTCACCACACGAGCAAGGGGTACTTTGGGCTGGCTCAGATGATGGACTGGTGCACATCACCAAAAACGATGGAGAAAGTTGGACGAATATAACCCCTGCTGGACTTGCAGAAGGCATTATCAATTCCATAGAGGTTTCTCCTCACGATCCTGCCACAGCATACATCGCAGTGATGAGATACAAATTCAACGACCTCACTCCCCTAGTCTACAAAACCAACAACTATGGTGCTTCCTGGACAAAAATCACGAATGGGTTTGATGATCCGAATGGGTTCGTACGTGTAGTTAGAGAGGATAAAAAAGTAAAAGGTTTGCTCTATGCCGGTACCGAGACAGGACTCTATGTTTCATTCAATGAAGGAGCAAATTGGCAACCCCTACAACTGAACTTACCAGTCGTGCCTATCAATGATCTCACGATTCGACAGAATGACTTGGTAGCTGCAACTGCGGGCAGAAGCTTTTGGGTACTGGATGACTTGGGAGCTATTCAACAATCAAAAGGTGCTTTCGACGATTTTGCGTTGTATGAACCAAAGGATGCGTATCGAATCTTTGGAGGCAGTGGCAAAAGTGCATTTACCGGGCAAAATCCTGCAACTGGAGTCACGTTCGACTACTTTCTTCCAGAAGAACTTCTGGATAGTGTCAATCTGACAGCAGAAATATTGGAAGGTGAGGAAGTCATCAGAAGCTATTCCAGCCAACCGGACAAAAGCTTCAAGAGCTGGATGGGAGGACCTCAACGACCTTCAGTCCTACCAGCGAAAAAAGGAGTCAATCGATTTACCTGGAATTTTAATCGAGCGACCTTACCTGCGGTAGACAATGTCTTTGCATTTGGTGATTACAGCGGTGGATCAGTCGGCCCAGGCACTTACACCATACGCTTGGTATTGAATGCA
>JABSPG010000376.1 GCA_013214445.1 Ekhidna sp.
CCCTAACTCCATAATTGATGATGCTTTTCTGAAAATTTTGTACATCTGAAATGATTTGTCCCACTTTAGAACCCCCATAAATAATATTACTCTTTCCAAAGTTTTGTTTTTCCAATGTCCAGCGAGCATTCTGATCAATCTTTATGATGAAATAATTCAAGCCCAGTGCGCCTAGTTCAATTACAGCATTTAGTTGCCCATTTATGGGCTTAGCTGGTTGGTAATCAAAAACTCTTTTTTCTACAATGGGAGCTACTTCTACAGGATTCTTTCTTGTGTGCGAGGCTGTGTTCTCCTTAGTACAAGCCGAAAGAAGAATTAGAAACAATGGAAGAATCCTTAGCAATGATTTCATTTTCAATCCGGTTTGCTATGCTAGTTCTCGTAAATCTACAGGCACCACTTTAGAAACCCCTTGTTCCTGCATGGTCACTCCATAAATAACGTCTGTGCTAGCCATTGTTCTTTTGTTATGCGTTACAATTATAAACTGCGATTCCTTAGAAAACTTGCGGATGATTTCATTGAATTTATCAATGTTAGCATCATCCAAAGGAGCATCAACTTCGTCAAATATACAAAATGGCGCAGGTTTCAATAAATAAATGCTGAACAGCAGAGAGGTAGCCGTCAATGTCTTCTCACCTCCAGACAGTTGATTAATGGTTAGGGGTCTTTTGCCTTTTGGCTTGGCAATGATGTCTATGGCACTTTCCAGCGGCTGTTCCGGGTTGGTGAGGATTAGGTCACAGTCGTCCTCTTCTGTAAATAGTGTTCGGAATACCTTGATGAAATTATCTTTGATGTGTTGAAAAGCATCCATGAATGTCTCTTTTGCAACTTCGTCTATTTCACCAATAGTAGTCAGTAGAGACTCTTTAGCTTTTAGGAGATCCTCTTTTTGGTCTGTAATAAAGGTATGTCGCTCTTGGATTTCCTCGAAAGCTTCCATTGCCATAGGGTTGATTGGCCCCATATTGTCCAATCGGGTTCGGAGCTTCTCTACTTTTTCTTTCAGTTCATCTTCAGTGAACTTTTTGTAATCTGCAATATCTTCATCTTTGATTTTTTGCAGGTCAATATTGAATTCCACCGATAGCCTGTCTTTGACTGAATTAAGGCCAATTTTCGCATCATTTAGCTTGTTTTGCCACTCCATTAAGGCATGATCAATGCCTTCTCGCTTTCGTTGAGTCTCCCTCAACAGCTTTTCTTCTTCATCAATAAGTCCACGCGCTTCGTAATACTCTTTCTCGGCTTCATTGACACCAATTTCTAAGGACTCCTTTTCTTCGTACATTGAAACCAGTTCATCATCGCTGGCAGTACTTTTCTTTACCAGCTCGTTCAAATTGGACGAAGCATCTTCTAAATCCTCTTTGTTTTTTTCTATTCTGCTAAGAGAACTTTCGTATGATTCTTCCTTAAAAGATATCTCTTGCAGTATACTGTTTAACTTATTCTGTTTCTGATGAAAAAGCACATTTTGCTCATTATAGATTGCGCTCTTTGCATCGAGAGCCTCTTTCAAAGCATCTGCTTCTTCCTTCTTGGATGCCACACTATTGCTAAGTTCCTCTAATTCTTGTCTAACTTCCTCTGACTGTGGTTTTATTACCTCTAGTGACTTCTCCAGATCGACAATCTGTTGCTGAATATCTTCGCGTCTATTTTTGTTGGAAGTAAGAAGCTCCAGAAATTGTTCTTGTTTCGTCTGAACTGATACCTCCATCTCCTTTATTCTGGAAAGCTCATCCTTGACCTCCTCTAGTTGGTTTGCTCTCGAGGAGAGTTTTAGTTCTTCGAGAAGTTGCTGCTGTTGGGAAATGACCCTTTCATAATCTGATTGGTTCTTTTTTAGATCCTTGATTTCTATTTCCAGCTTTTCAAGATTCTTTGCTCTACCTATTCGCTTTCCCTCGAACAAGCCAATGGAACCGCCCGAGATACTATACTTTTTGAAAGTAATTTTCCCTTCTTTGTCAAGTATGGTTAGATGGTTTTCCGAAGTGGGCTTAGGGTTTTCGGTGATGTAAACATCCCGTAGTAGGTGTTCGATCAGTGATCTGTACTTTTCATCAAAATCAACCAGATCGAGTGCCTTTTGACCACACAGATTGGTGTCTTGATTATTCGGATGGAAGTCCGTAAGATTCTCAAGAACGAAAAAGTTAGCCTTACCTCGTGTGGATTCACTTAGAAGATTGACGGCAGTTAGCGCGTCCTCTTGTGTTTCCACAATATAATAATTCATGTAAGGCTCTAAAAAATTCTCAATAGTGATCCGATATTCCTCGGGACAGCTTATGATGTCAGAAAGTAGGGGAGCATCCTTCCATTTAGGATTTTTCTTCAAGAACTTGATTGCTTCTGGGAAACCTTCGAGGTTATCGACGAGGGATTTTGTGAGGTTATATTCGTTTTGTCTGGAATCTAATGTTCGATTTACTTTGGCTAGTTCTTCTTTTTTGGTTGCTAGTATTTCTTGCGAGTCTACTAGTTGATTCTTTAAGCTTTCTTCGTTTTCCTTTAATTGATTGTACTCGTTTTCTTTGCTTGACCTCTCAGCCTCTATCTCCTGTAGCCTGTTCTTAAATTCTTCCAGATTCGCACTCTTTTCCGAAGTGTCTTCACTTGTCTTGCTCAACTCATTAAGCATCGACTTTAGTTGAATGTCTTTAATTTCAATCTCTTTCGTCAGCTGAAAGTGAGTTTCCTTTTTTTCGGAATAGTACCTGTTAAGCGACTCTAGTTTGTTTTGCGACTCAGAAGTTAAGCTTTTTTGGGAGTCATATTCATTCTTTAAAGTCTCAACATGAGTTAGGAGAGTTGTCACTTCCTTTTCGGCCTCCCGAGCTTCATTCCTTAAGCCTTCGAGCGAGACAGCAGCTCGTTCACTGCTTAGTTTGTCTTGACTGATTTGCTCTCTCAGTGAGTCGATCTTATCATTTAGGAATTTCTGTCTTTCATTCTTGATTTTTTTGTCACTCTCGTATTGTCGGATTTTACTTACGTGCTCATTCAGCGTTTTCTGACGAGAGGAGAGAAGTTTTTCCTTGATAATCAGGTCCGACTTAGCTTTTTCTATAGAAGCTTCTTTTTCAGAGACCAGCGAATTCAATGCTACTCTTTTATCACTTTCTTCTTTAATGTTCTGCTGAATGGTGTCAAAGGTCTCTTGCTGGTTGTTCATAGCCTTTTTAGCAAGTGCAATACTAGAGTTCTTGTATTCATCCTTCAGCTCGTAGTATTTCTTTGCCTGCTTAGCCTGGCGTTCCAGAGATTTTAAATTCTTTTCTATTTCGAAAAGTAAATCCTCGACGCGCTCAAGATCAGCATCAGTGTCTCCAAGTTTTTTTAGTGTTTCTTTTTTCCTGATTTTAAATTTTGAAATACCGGCTGCTTCCTCAAATAATGCCCTTCTTGAATTGTCTTTGTCATTCAAGATATCGTCTACCATCTTCAGCTCAATTATAGCGTAGCTATTTGATGCAATACCGGTATCTAAAAATAAGTTGGTTATATCTTTCAACCTGCAGGTAACTCCGTTTAGGAGATACTCGCTTTCACCTGAGCGATAGTAACGTCGTGTGATTGTAACCTGTGAGTATTCAGTTGGGATTAGGTTCTTTGTGTTGTTGAATGTGAGCGACACCTCTGCCAGTTGGGTTGGTTTTCTAGCCTTCGTTCCATTAAATATCACATTCTCCATTTTGTCTGAACGAAGAACTCGGGATTTCTGCTCTCCAAGCACCCAGCGAATCGAATCAACCACATTGGATTTTCCGCACCCATTTGGTCCTACAATGCCTGTAATTCCCTCATCGAAGTTGATCACAACTCGATCCGCAAAACTCTTAAAACCCTTTATTTCTAATTTGGTTAACTGCATGCAGCAATCATTCGTATTACTAAAAGTGAAGCCGACAAAAATATAAGATTCAGCAGCAATAAATGAGTTTGATTTTTAATTTGTGAAAGTGATTTATCCACGATTTACCCTCATTTTTAAGCATTTCGCTTATATCAATCTACGTTCATGTAATTATTTGAAAGATTAATCGAATGTTTTGGGGGAATTCAATAGTTCGTTGCATTATTGTAGCACAACAAGCATCAAGGATAATGAAGCTTTTTCAGTAAAGTGAATTATTTTTAGTTACTCTAAGACGTTTCAACCGATTATGGACAAACCAACCATTCTGTATGTAGATGATGATCAATTCAACATCACTCTTTTTGAATTCAATTTCAAAAACGAGTTTGAGATCTTAAATGCTACATCTGGATCTGAGGCATTGCAATTAATTACGAATCACGATGAGATTTCGGCAATCGTGAGTGATGTAAGAATGCCAGAAATGGACGGGATTGAATTTATTACGAAAGTCAAAGAAACCAAAGAGAGTTTGCCATGTTTTCTCCTAACAGGCTATGGCGGAGCTCAGGAAGTTGTAGATGCAATCGATCAAAACTTAATAGTAGGGTACTTTAGCAAGCCCTTTGATAAGGAGAACATCATCACTACGCTAAAATCTACTATCAACGATTAGTGTAGCTACCCGCTTATTTTGTCCCTACATTCATTAATTTAGCTGTATG
>JABSPG010000377.1 GCA_013214445.1 Ekhidna sp.
TCATAAGCAATTATTAAATTTGCACTCATATTTGAAGTAGTGATGATGAGCACAGATTTCGAAATAGAAGAAGAGATTGAAGTTAGTGAAGACATTGGTAGTGAGGATGTCCGAGACTTGATGGTATACAACGATGACTTCAATACGTTTGAGCATGTTATTGAGACCTTAATTAAGGTTTGTAAACACGATGTGCATCAGGCTGAGCAATGCACCTATCTGATCCATTACAAAGGAAAATGCTCAGTAAAAAAAGGGATGTATGAGGAGCTAAAGCCTATGAGAGAAGGAATTACTTCCAAAGGCATTAAAGCTTCAATTGTATAATGGAGTTCCCTTCTCAGTTGGTAGAAAAAGCAGTAGGTGAGATATCTCGTTTACCTGGCATTGGAAAAAAAACAGCCCTTCGCTTGGCTCTACATTTATTAAAACAGCCAGAAAGTACTACACTTGACCTTTCTACGTCGCTGAAGGAACTTCGAGAGAATATCAAGTATTGCAAGATCTGTCACATTATTGCAGATACGGAGGAGTGCACCTGTCAAACTGCCTATCGAGACACATCAGTCATCTGCGTGGTAGAGGATACTCCAGATGTTTTGGCGATAAGAAACACAGGACAGTATAATGGCCTCTTTCATGTTTTGGGTGGTCGTATTTCTCCTATGGATGGGATTGGTCCGGAAAATGTAAAAATTGATTCGTTGATGAATCGAATAAAGGAAGATGATGCTGTTAAGGAGGTCATATTGGCTCTCAGTGCTACTATGGAAGGCGATACTACTTCCTTTTACATTACTAAGTTGCTGAAAGAATATGAAGTGAAGGTCACCACAATAGCCAGAGGAATACCTGTTGGAAGCGAGTTGGAATTTGCAGATGAGGTTACACTTGGTAGAAGCATCACCACCAGAACGCTCTTCAGCCAAGACTAATCCTTTCTCCGTCCACCCACTCTCAAATACTGAGATAGAAGCGATGCAATACCAAAAGCCATTACCATAAAAATCCAACGTGGATTTCCTTCCTGATAGGTTTTGATCAAATACCAGGTGCTGAGTACCATTGCTATAACTATCCCAATGAATGCAATTGCGCGTAATTGTCTTGGATCCATCCGACAAATATAGGAGCGGGATTCGGCCGAGCATTTTTTTGATGGAAAAATATCAGCAGCATAATATTCTCTAAACTAGGATTAAGATCTAGGGGATATTTTTGCCTTTATGAGTGATCAAATTGAGTTTCTTTATTCTCGTTTTCTTTTGAGTGATGGAGTTTCCATCGATACTCGTACCATAGAGCAAGACAACTTATTTTTTGCTATTAGCGGACCAAATTTCGATGCAAATAGATTCGCAGAAGAAGCCCTGGATAAGGGAGCTGCTTACGCTGTAGTGGATGATGCTTCTTTTGTCACTGATGATCGAATTATTTTAGTGGAAGACTGTCTAGCATCACTACAGGCTTTGGCGCTTTTTCACAGGGAAAGATTTAAGCGCCCGGTTTTAGCGATCACAGGATCTAATGGGAAGACAACCACCAAAGAGCTTCTGACCCGGGTGTTGGCAAAGAGATACATCGTTCATTCCACAAAAGGGAACTACAATAACCATATTGGGGTACCACTGACCCTGTTACATATTCATCCACAGGTAGAAATTGCCGTGATCGAAATGGGCGCGAACCATGTAGGTGAAATCGCTAGCTATTGCAAAATCGCAAAACCTACGCATGGGATGATTACAAATATTGGAAGAGCTCATACGGAGACCTTTGGAGGCGTAGAGGGCATCATTCGAGGGAAGAGTGAACTGTTTGATTACCTAAGAAAAACTGATGGTCAGGTTTTCATAAACAATGAAGACAAGGTGCTTTCCAATATGTCCAAGCGTTTTGCTAATCCAATTCTTTTTCCTGAGCAGGATTTAAGCCTTATAGCTACCGTTCCCTTTTTGACCATTTCACTTAATGGACTTGAGAAAGGAACAAAAATCATAGGAAGGTACAATTACTCAAATATGTCAGCCGCCATTGCCATTGGTAGATTCTTTGAGGTGCCCGAGGATGATATCCTGGAAGCACTAGCTACATATGAATCTGACAATTCTAGATCGCAGGTAGTAGAGAAAGGGTCTACTACAATCATATTGGATGCTTATAATGCAAATCCAGACTCCATGAAAGTAGCTCTTGATTATTTGTCTGAACAGGAAGGTAAAACACTAGCCATACTTGGGGACATGAATGAGTTGGAGAGCCCAGATGAAAATCATAAGGAAGTGTTGGATCATGCCAAGCGATTGCAGATAGATCAGTTGTTGACAGTAGGTGAAAAGATAGGCGTAGTGGCAGATCCTGATCAACATTTTGCAACGAAGGAAGAATTGGAGTTGCACTTGAAGAATATGGATTTATCTGCTACCACTGTCCTTTTGAAAGCTTCTCGTTCGATCAAATTAGAAACAATCCTAAATAGCATCTCATAATGGAATTGCAATACACATTAGATTTCCTTGCTGACCTAGCTCAGAATAATAAGAAAGAATGGATGGACGACAACAAGAAGCGCTATCTAGAAGCAAAGCAGCAGGTCATTGACTTGGTTGCAGAGTTGCTTACCAGGGCGGTAGCTTTTGATCCAGGTTTGGCAGGTATTGATCCTAGAAAGACGCTTTTTCGAATTAATCGAGATATTCGTTTCAGCAAGAACAAGGACCCATATAAAACGAATTTCGGAGCATCTATCGTAGAAGGTGGACGAAAAACTGGAAATCCTGGGTACTACCTAAATATCATGCCTGGAAATACTTTCATAGGAGGAGGTATTTATCAACCATCAGCAGAAATGCTGCAAAAGGTGCGTCAGGAGATAGACTACAATGGTAAGGAATTACGAAATATTATAGATGAAAGTCAATTCAAAGAAACATACGGAGAACCTTATGGAGAAGATCGGCTGAAGACCGCTCCAAAAGGATATCCAAAGGATCATGAAGATATCGATTTGTTACAGTTGAAACACTACGTATTTATGAAGCAAGTTTCCGACAAGGAACTGACTTCCACTAATTTCATTGCTAATGTCAACCATGCGTTTGAAATCCTTTATCCATTTAATCAATTCTTGTCCCGAGCTATGGATTGAAAAAATTTTCAAAAGAGGCTTGCAAGGAAAATAAAGCGGACTAAATTTGCAATCCTTTTAAGGAAGGGCGCTTAGCTCAGTTGGTTCAGAGCACCTCGTTTACACCGAGGGGGTCGGGGGTTCGAATCCCTCAGCGCCCACTTCTAAGTTCAAATCCTGATTCATTTACGAGTCAGGATTTTTTATTTCTGGGAGAGATATTTCTGAAATAAGACGGTACCTCGCTCCTGATGATACATTCCGTGAGCTCTAATCTACTGGCTTCTCTATTGAGTGTCAAAAGTCAGCAGCTAGCCAATATCCATCGGACAAACCATTTTAACCTTCTTTTTAAGGTCTAATATTTAAGAATCTTATTATCAGACTCTTATAAGTTTACTTTCTAAAAAAACTCCTAGTGACGTCTAATCATATCACCTAATTCAAAAGCCATTCTTTCCTCAATACTGATTTTTTGTAGTGTTAATCACCTTTGTTGTACACTGATAGATAACGTACGACATGAAAAGACTAAATCGAAATCTTACGCTATTACTACTCTTAGGATTTTTCACCTCTTCTGCTCAGATGGCATATATGGATAGTTTCTCGGAGGATGAAATTTTTGAAATGACGGACTTTGTGGCACCAACTACTGATTTGCTTAGAACTGAAGTGGATGATTTTATCTTCGGTCCAGCTACCAAATTAAAGTTCAAAATCCTCGAAGAGGAATCAGGAGTGAATGCAACCTACTTCAAAGTGGGATCATTGCCTTATATGAAGACAAATGGAAACCAGATGATGCCTTACGGCCTCACTGATGGAGAATACACAATAAAATACTATAGCGTTGACAACTCGGGCAACCAAGAGCAGGTCAGAATTGATAAGATCTATTTAGATCATAAGGGACCTGAAATAAGTACAAACTTTTCTATATCACCAAATACCTATAAGAATGGTATACCAGTTTTCTCTAATGAAGTTAAAATGGAGGTAAAGGCTGAAGATGAAAAAGTAGGGATGCAGAAACTTACCTATCAGATAAACAATGGTCCAATAATCGAGGGAAGTGCTATTGGAAAAATAGACTTTGCAGGTATTGAAGGGGATGTTGAAATTCAAATATGTGCTTATGACACATTTTTCAACCGATCTAAAGAAATTATTGCGCTGAAGCTGACAAAATAATTTGATTTTTAGTTAACAGATGGGCCTGATGCAGTTGTGTCAGGCTTTTGTTTTTTAAGTCGTCAGATAGTTTTTTGCTGTCTCTTCGTCATCGAAGGGACGCATAGCTCCGCCCAACAATCTATTATATCCGGACAACAAGACTTTTTTTGCTCCTGTTATTCCAACGATCGCTGCTTTTACTGGTATGTGCTTTGTCTCTTTACCTAACTCTCTAATGTAAGAAGTGAACTTTCTTGTGGCAGGCGTGTCAGAAATATTTACTAGGAGAAGATGAG
>JABSPG010000378.1 GCA_013214445.1 Ekhidna sp.
GCCAAATAAGATTCGCTTAAAAACTGACCTATTAATTGGATTTTACTCGAGCCAACCGACTTGCGAATTCCTACTTCTTTAGCACGATTTTCTGATTGTGCCGTGCTTAAATTCATAAAGTTGATACACGCTAAAATGAGTACAAAAATGGCTATGGCTGAAAACAGGTACACGATTTTAATGTCGCTGTTTTTCATAACATCACCTATATCCGCTGAATACAAGTGAATATCACTCACAGGCTGAAGTTCGAATATGTAATAGTCCTTAGTTGCCTCAACATTAAGCGAGCCAATGGCTTCCAGGTACGGCACATAGTTGTCCTTAAACTTATCAGTCATTTTATCCTGCAAGTCTTTGGGGTCTACCCCACTCCTTGTCTTGATATAGGTGTTGTAGTTGCTACAGCACCAGCTGGTCTGCTCTCCATTCCAAAATTCTTCTTCAACAAGGGTCAATAGAAAATCAAAATGTAAATGTTTTTGGGGATCATTATCCTCCATTACTCCGCTGATCACCCAGGGCCTTTCCGAATTCTCATCCAGAATAAGGGTCTTTCCAATGGGATTTTCGTTTGGAAAGTAACTATCAGCTTTTGATTTGGATAATACTATCGAATTAGGTTGGCTCAATGCATTTGATCGATCACCATACACCATGTCTATTTCCAGTATCTCAAACAGGGCAGGATCAGCATAGGCAAAACCTTCCTCAAACTTATTCTGGGTCTTATCCGCTCGTCTTACCTGATTGTCTCCTGCATAATACCATCCAGCATACGGAATGAGACGTGCGGAAAGCTCTACCTCTGGGAACTGTTCCTGCATCAACCCGGCCAACGGCGCTTGATGAGCTGTCCATCGGCCTCTATTTTCGCCAGGTTCGTTCCAAAAACTGATCAATCGATAAATCCGATCCTTGTCTTGATAATCCTGATCATGCGATACTTCTTCAATCACAAAAAGGGAAATCAGCAAGCAAGCTGCAATTCCGATCGAAAGTCCGCCAATCTTGATAAAAGAATACATTTTGTGCTTGACTAGTCCTCGCCAAGCTATCTTTAAGTTGTTTCTAAACATTGCATTAGTATTTGAGTGTTTTGACCATCCTCTTTTGAAAGCAAATGGACGAATAGCGCTTACCACATCACCTACAAACCTATGTCTGCGCTAAATTTTGAAGATGACTCTCTTCGCATCTGATACAATTCATACAGATCTCCTCGCAATGTTTCCACTACTTCATCAGCGCAGAACCACGATAGAGAAGCATCAGCCCATTTTGGTGGATGTATTCTGTTTTTAGGTTTCATCCATACCTAGATTTAGTCCTTGTATGTTTTTGGAAAATTCGATTCTAATCTTATTGGCCTCTCCGATAGCCTCCTTCCCTGTTGTTGTAAGCAAATAGAATTTCTTCCTCCTACCCCCTCTTTCGGTCGTCGCACCTCCTTCATGGGAAGATAGGCATCCTTTATCCTCCAATCGATAGAGTGCAGAATGCAAAGCTCCGATACTGGGATTCTTACCGGTCTTCTCTTTCAGCAGTTCCTTAACAGCCACGCCATAGGCCTGATCACCTAAAGACCCTATAGCTAGTAGTACCAATTCTTCGAAAGCTCCAATCTTCATGTCGATATTATTT
The DNA here is from genome assembly GCA_013214445.1 of Ekhidna sp. GTDB lineage: Bacteria > Bacteroidota > Bacteroidia > Cytophagales > Cyclobacteriaceae > Ekhidna. The sequence continues at coordinate 1,645 of JABSPG010000378.1, forward strand.
TCCTAAAACCAAATCAAATGTAAAATCATTTAATTCCTAAAACCAAATTAAATACAATTTATTTCTTTCCTAAAATCAAATTAAATTCTTAACATGGGTGGAAACAATTCATGAACATTCACAAGATGAGCTACTCCAATTATCTTTGAATCACTACAACACTCCCATGAAAAAACTCATTCTCTTATGTTCACTGTCTTTTTGCCTGTCATGCCAGACAGACTCCAAAAACGAAGTATTGGTACTGGGAATGGTACATGACAAGCATTTGACCGAACCCTCCTACTCGACCGATGTTCTGCGTGCCATGATTCGAGCGATAGATCCGGATGTCATTCTTGCAGAGATACCGTCCGATCGATTTGAAGATGCCATGCAGTCCTATGAAGAGACTGGGGTTGTAAATGATTCCAGAATAGCACAATTTCCCGAATATGTGGACGTCATCATCCCCCTGACTCAGGAGATGGATTTTGAATTGATACCAACATCGGCATGGACAGAAGAAATGGCTGAAAATCGAATGGCCACCATGCGTTCCATCCGAGATGATCCCAACCGTGAATACGACTGGCAGCTTTATGGAATGGCACGCTTCAAATCTGACTCTATCAAAGCAGCTTCAGACAGAGAGTTTGACCCCTATTGGATCAATTCTCCAGCATACGACAGGGCAGCTAACGTCGCTTTGAAGATCTACAATGATTTATTCAATGAAGAACTAGGTGCGGGTGGCTGGGACAACATCAATCAGGCTCACTACGCAAACATTACCAAAGAGCTAGACGCGAGAGCTAACCAGGGAAAACGTATTCTAATCACCTATGGCGCAGGACACAAAGGCTGGTTTTTGAATGAACTCAAACAAAGAGATGATATCCAATTGATTTCACTCCACAAAGCAATGGGAATGTCTAACTAGTGATAATTTGATTGAGAAGTGCTTTAGAATTGGAATACGTCTAACGAAAGTGCCTATGACTTCTAACTGTCATGGGTTGGGCTAGAAAGTAGTAACCTCTTGTCTCGCACACCACCACGCCTTGATTTAAACTTAAAACCTGTGGAGGATTTTCAAATCCCCACGATAGAACACTAAACTCCGCACTGCATCATAGCATATGTTAGCAGGGTTTTATTCTTGGAATTTATTAAAATAATTTAGGTCTACTTCGTAGATAATCTTGGGTTTAAGCCCCAGCTCAACCTTTTCAAACATTTCAACAAGTTTTTTCCCATCAACAAGTTCAATTGGAGGAGCGCCATCTCTTGAAGCTTCTTTCTCTGCTTCTCGGGTAAAGTTTCCGGTTGTCAAAATGATTCCTTTTTCTGCTCGACCAATCATGGCATTTCGAAAATCTCCAACTTGGGAGCGACTCACAGAACCTTGATATCTTTTGCATTGAAAAATAACTTTAAAACTGACAAATGGATTTAACTCTAATGTTCCATATCCGTCAATTCCTCCATCATGGGATTGTCCAGTTACTTCTACGTTTTCAAAGCCGTGTTCTCTAAGCAATTCTTTACAAATGTTTTCGAATCCAGAAGGTGATAGAGATTTAAGGACATCTAAGAGGTTAGATTCAGCTTTAATGTCAATTGTGTCAGGTGATTCTTCTTCTTGTTCGTTTATGGTTTGATTTTCAGATTTTGCTTTTCTTGTTTTTTGATTTATTTCAACCCACTTCAGAAAGAGTTCGTGGGCTTGCTCATAGTTGAGTTGAGTGTTTTTGCCTTTTTCTGTAAGCTTCCATGTCCCTCTTACTGAACTATCTAATAACCCTTCCCATATGAGGTATTGTCTAGCCCAAGCTACTTGATTTTCGAAACGATTCGTTCCTGACTTTAAAGTTTGATCTAGAAACTCTTCGTCTAATTGAAGATCAGAGGCGATTTTTGCAGACACTTCTTTTGGCTTTCCAGAATAGCCAAGCCCTCTCAGTGCGTCAAGGACTGGACCGAACCATTTTACAAACTCAGCTTGCTTTTTTCTTTTTGCCATTGATTTATCGTTCCTGCTAACCAGCTATGATGAGTGGGGATTAGAAAGCACTAACCTCTCGTCTCGCACATAGCCACACGTTTGTTTAAATTTATAATAAGTGGCGGACTTTCTAAACCCCACGAAACTGTCCTGAGCGATAAAACCCCATTCATTCATAGCGCATGTTGTGCGTATGTGTTTTCATTTTTTTATAGTCCAGTTATCATAAGCTTCTTTGGCTGCACTTGCAATTGTTATTTCTCGTTTACTCTGAGAATCATAGGAGTCCGAGATGAATACCGTTAAAGCTAAATGACTACCATCAGGTAAGGTAATTATTCCAGCATCATTGGTTGCTCGTGTCAATCCGTTGTAAGTCCAGGCAGTACCTGTCTTATGAGCCACTTTGGTTTCTGCAGGCAAAAGTCCCTTTATCCTTCTGTCAAACCATCTGTTTGAAACTGACATCTGTTTCATTAGTAAATCTTGATTTTCTTTCGAGAGATAATCACCTTCAAGGAATATTTTTAGAAGTTCGTTCATCGCTTTTGGGGTTGACCAGTTTTGATATTGGATGGTGTCATTTGCTACTTGAACCATTTCGGTCGTAGAAATTGCAATATTTTCAACTCCTAAATCGTGAATACTTTTCTGCACATTTTTAGTACCACCTAATAACCGAAGCAAAACATCACAGGCAGTTCCATCACTATGTGAGATGTTATATTCAATAATATCATTTATAGTGAGGCTTACCCCATTTGGATATTTGTCTCTTAGTGGGCTATGACCATTTTTTGGTATAAATTCATTTTTATGAACTTCAACAGTGTCATCTAAAGAAAACCTGCCTTTGTCAATTTCGTGAAGCATCACCATTGCTATTGGAAACTTATAGACACTCTGCATCGGAAATTTTTCATCTACATTATATGATATTGATTCTCCACTTTCGATATGGAGTGCA
>JABSPG010000379.1 GCA_013214445.1 Ekhidna sp.
TAAATACGGTGAACCCAACTGTGCTATCGAAGTGCTATATCACAGGAGAGCCTAGCGATAGAATGATAAATTGCGCCAATCCGCATTGTAACATTCATATCCCAATGAGCGAAAAGGGAGCAGAAGTTTACAAAGGATGCTGCTCAGAAGAATGTATGAATAACCCTGACACTAGAGCTTACAATGGAACTGGCTTTTATCAGAAGAAGATGAATGGGTACAACCCATATAAAGGTCTAAAAAGACGAAAATCAGCTCATTCTGAGCATTAAGTTCCCACAAAAACTACCATCCAAAACGGTTTATGTATAGCTTTATGTGGTTTAGTAAAGAAGCCACTAATGAATCATACATTTTCCGAAACAGATTTAATTCTTAATCCTGATGGAAGTGTATATCATTTAAGTTTACGACCGAAGGACATATCTGACAAAATTATTGTTGTAGGTGATCCAGGTCGAGTGCATCGCGTTTCAAGACATTTCGATTCAATTGAATTTGAAATGAATAAAAGGGAGTTCATCACCCACACAGGCAAATACAAAAACAAAAGGCTTACTGTGATCAGTTCAGGGATGGGGACTGACAATGTTGAAATCTTAATGCAGGAACTGGACGCCTTGGTCAATATCGATTTGATTCATAGAGAGCCAAAGCCAAGGAAAAAGAAGCTGATAATCATTCGTATTGGAACCTCTGGAACAATAAGAGATGAAATAAAGGTCGGAAGTCACCTTTCCAGTGAGTACGCGATTGGAATGGATCCACTTATTCATTTCTACGACTACAAACACAAGGGAAAAGAAAGAAGAATTGCAGAAAGATTTCAAGAGGAGATTGGCCTACCCTACCAACCCTATTGCTTTAAGGGGTCTACTGGACTTTTTGAAAAGTTTAAAGACTGTACAATTCAGGGAAATACAGTTACTTGCCCTGGATTCTACGCACCTCAAGGACGGCAACTCAGAACCTCGATACGTTTCTTCGACATCATAAAAAAAATGCAGTACTTCCATGCAGAAGATGTCTGGCTTACCAATCTTGAGATGGAAACTGCTGGTTACTATGCATTGGGTAAAATTCTAGGCCATGAAGTACTCAGCTTAAATGCAATTATGGCAAATAGGGTCAAAAACAAGTTTTCGAAAAACCCAAACAAAGTTATGGACGAGCTTATCAAAAAGGTACTAGAAAGAATATAGACAAGGTCTACACAGCACCGGTCAAAGCAGCACTCATAATAACTTCTTTTTGCACCTGATAGAACTCTTGATGAATGTCAAAAGGCTCCTCTTCGCCTGGTTCCAAATGTCGGTAACTCCCATCCTCGTTCATCTCGTACGCATTGACATTATCCTTCAAATTGTAAGAAAGTATGTTAATCGCTTGCTGCTTCAATAACGGGTCACTGATAATAAAGAGCGACTCTAGCCTCCTATCGAAGGACCGGACCATCATATCAGCACTACCGCAGTATACCTTTGGGTCTCCGTCGTTATGAAAATAAAAGATCCGAGAATGCTCTAAGTACTCCCCTACAATTGATCTGACCGTTACATTTTCGCTGAGTCCTTCCCTACCCGGACGTAGACTGCAAATGCCTCGCACAATCAGGTTGATTTTCACGCCTGCTTTCGAAGCTTCATATAACGCATATATCGCATCTTTATCTTGAAGCGAATTCAGCTTGATAACGATTGCGCTAGGCTTGCCCTGCTCCGCATTAGATCGTTCTTGATTGATCAACGCTATCAGCTCCTTTCGCATCTGTGTGGGAGCGGTGATGAGATTTTCGTAATCCTCCGGCATGGAATGCCCTGTGATCACATTAAAGAACTCCTGTACATCATTGGCGTAGGATTCATTGGAAGTCAAAAGACTTAAGTCTGTATAGAGCTTAGAGGTCACTTCATTGTAGTTTCCAGAACTCATGTGTACAAACCGATTCACTTTTTCTTTTTCCTTACGAACGATCAGTAAAAGCTTGGTGTGCGTTTTAAGTGATCCTACCCCGTAGATGACGAAGCATCCGGCCTTCTGCAACCGCTGGGCTTGCTTCATGTTATTCTCCTCATCGAACCGGGCTTTGACCTCAAATAAAACGGAAACGTGCTTGCCATGCTCTGCCGCATTTAGCAGTGCTTCCACTACCCTACTCTCTTTTGCCAAACGGTAGATCGTCAGCTTGATAGAAAGCACATGTGGGTCTTCTGCTGCCTGTTCCAGCAGATCCAACAGTGGCTCAATGGTATTGTAAGGGTGATGCAACAGAATGTCTCTATCCTTCAAGATTTTGAACATGTCTTGGTTTTCCACCTCAGACATACTTACCGGACGGGCGGGAGTTGGACGTACGGGCTTAAATGAATTGAATTCTTCGTGATTTACAATCTGCCAAAGGCAGGTGAAATCAACCAGAGATCCCTCAGGGGAAATGATGATGTTTTCATTCTCTATTTCATACCTCTTCTTCAGCTGCTTGACCAACCAGGGATCGGAACCTTCCGCAACCTCCATGCGAACAACTCTGCCGGTCTTTCTGGTCTTGAGTTTCTTTTTCATCTCCTCCAGAAAGTTCGCTTCGATATCTTCTGACTCTTCGAGGGTGAAATCTCCATTTCTGGTCACTCGGAAGATGGAAGTCGAAATAATGCTAACATTCTTGAAGATCCGATCCAAATGTTCCTCGATAATCTTCTCGATTGGGACAAAAATCACCTTATTTCCATCGCTTACCTCAAAAAACCTTGGAAGGTTTTGCGGAAGCTGAATAAAGGACATCTTCTTCTTCTCCTTGGATTTCAGCGCCTTGGTGACCACACCAAAGATCAAAATGTTGTTCATCAGGATCGGAAACGAATGGTACGAGTCAAACACCATGGGTGTCAACATCGGAAAGATCGTTTTCTCGAAATACTTACTGGCAACCTTCTTTTCTTTGTCTGCCAAATCCTGATAACCCTTGATTTCGAAATTATGTGCTGAAAAATTGGGTTTCAAATCAAGAAATAGCTGGTTCTGTTGCTTCCCAAATTCCTTCAATCCCCAAAGAAGTTCATCCTTGAATGCATTAACCTGCAACCCTGAATAGTCAATGCGATCATTTCCGTAATCGAGGTAGTTGTAGAGGCTACCCACTCGGATCATATTAAATTCATCGGCATTACTGGATGTGATGGCCAAAAACTTAAGTTTTTCAAATAGGTTGCGTTTCTCTTTTCGAGCTTGATCCAGCACCCGATGATTGAATTGCAACCAACTAAGGTCTCTGCTGATAAGATTACTGTCATTTATGAGTTCTTTAGTCTGTTGCATATGAAATAAAAAGACCTGTCCTCCACAAGGAAGAACAGGTCATGATTTGTGATTAAACTTAAATAATGTTCATCTCAGAAAGCGTATCGTTCGTTTTACGAACTGCTGCTGCACTTTCTTCTAACTTCGCTTGCTCGTTTGCGTCAAGTTCAATTTCTACAATTTGCTCGATACCATTTTTACCAATCAAGGCAGGCACTCCGATGCAAATATCATTGAGTCCATACTCGCCCTCTAACATAGAAGAGCAAGGGAACATTTTTTTGGTGTCGCAAGCTATTGCCTGAACCATAGCAGAAACTGCTGCACCTGGCGCATACCAAGCTGAGGTACCTAGTAATTTGGTCAAAGTTGCACCGCCTACTTTTGTTTCCTCTAGCACATAGTTGAGCTTATCCTCGCTCAAAAATTTAGATACCGGCACACTGTTTCTGGTAGCAAGTCTAGTCAGAGGAATCATGCCCGTATCGCTATGTCCACCTATCACCATTCCACTTACATCTGATGCAGGGCAATCCAATGCTTCCGCCAGTCTGTATTTGAATCTAGCAGAATCCAATGCTCCTCCCATTCCGATGATTCTGTTTTTTGGAAGACCTAGTGCTTTGTGTGAAAGGTAGGTCATGGTGTCCATTGGGTTAGAAACCACAATGATGATCACGTTCGGAGAATGCTTGATTAAGTTTTCAGCAACTGACTTCACAATTCCCGCATTGGTGGAGATTAATTCCTCTCGTGTCATTCCCGGCTTTCTTGGAATGCCGGAAGTAATAACCGCTACATCACTATCTGCTGTCTTAGCATAATCGTTGGTTGTACCAGTGATCTTTGTATCAAATCCATTCAATGAAGCAGTTTGCATCAAATCCATGGCTTTACCTTCAGCAAATCCTTCTTTGATATCGATTAGCACTACTTTAGAGGCAAAATCTTTAATGGCAATGTACTCAGCACAGCTAGCTCCTACGGCTCCTGCACCTACAACGGTAACTTTCATTTTTATATTATTTTATGGTTGGACTCTGTTTGCAACCGCAAAATTAATGCTGAAAAGCCAGATTTTGGCACTTAGCGAGAGCTAAAAACAATAGGATTAAATCCTTTGAAACTGCTACTCAAACTATTTTAAAAAGCACCTTATGAGCGGGATAGTATCAACAGTATTCTACTATCGCACCTGCACATTTCCTGGCAGCCTAGCCTGAAGGCCTTTCATCTGATTGAGCTCTTTTGCTGCTTCCATTAGTGGTTCTGCGTCTACACCAAATAACG
>JABSPG010000038.1 GCA_013214445.1 Ekhidna sp.
GTCGAGAATAGCCATGAGTAAAATAAGTCAGCCATTTATATCAAAAGCTTGACTAATTCACTAAATGCACAGATCTCCTACTTACGATGGTCGAAAAATAAGAAATTTAACTACGGAACTCTTGGACATAGAATCCAGTAAAAGTATTTTCCAATCTTGCAAAAGCTATTTCAATCACTGACAAACATTGGGGTCTCTGATCACCTCAGAACCGAGCAGATACAGGTAGTCCGGTTAACAAACATAGTGGCGCTAATACCTTTATTGGCCTACAGCTTCTATGTTTTTTACGGAGTATTCTTCGAACAGTGGTTTTCCATAGCTCTGGCAGGAAGTATGATCTGCATTACGATCATAGCTTTGATTCTCAATTCCTTTCAGCATCACCAATCAGCTAAATTCCTGCTATTTGCCCTAAACAGTACCAGTATATGGGTGACCTATCAGGTATTTAATGTGGACTATTCAGTGCTTACCTCCTACTTCCCCATCCTATTTTGCTTTCCCCTATTCTTTGACTATGCATCAGAAAAGTGGACCATCGGACTAACTGCTTTATTTATTTCCGCTTGCTTGATCACCAGTTTTTTACTACCAAAGCATCTGTTCTACACAATAATATTAGAAGCAGATGATGCTTCAATTAGCAACCTTTTCCACATAGTAATCTCCTTCGTCCTTACGATTTTGGTTGTCTTTGTGGTTGTCAGGAATTGGAACCGAACGAAAATTAAACTTGTAGAGGAACGTAAAAAAGCCGAAGATCGACTTTCAGATCTCACCTCTACACAATACCAACTCATCAAATCTGAAAAAATGGCTTCACTAGGTGTTCTCATTACTGGTATTAGTCACGAAATGAACAACCCCTTGAATTTTGTAAAACAAAGCACTGAATTTCTACAAAAAGCATTAGAGGAACCCATAGATGATGCAATGAAGCAGGAGTATCTCCGAATCCTAGAAATTGGGGTAGATCGGCTGACCTCAATAGTAAAAAGTCTTAATTCTTTCAACTATTCCACTTTGGAGAAAAAGAAAGACCTTTCATTATCAGCTATTCTTGACAACTGTATTTCTATTATCAAGAATAATACCTCTAGCAAAGTACGCTTTGAAGTCAAATTGGATGACTCGCTAGAAATAAATGGAAATGAAGCACAATTACATCAAGTCTTCCTAAATCTGATCAACAATGCGGAACAAGCGATAGATGGAAATGGTACAATTGCGATCAACACCAAAATCCAAAAGAGCAAAGCTCTTGTCCAAATAGAAGATAATGGTGAAGGGATACCCGAAGAAATCAAGACAAAAATTTTCGATCCTTTTTTCACAACTAGAGACCCAGGTAAAGGAGTAGGTCTAGGGCTATGCATAGCGCAGGAATTCATCAGAAATGTTAGTGGGGAAATTACTATTTCTTCAACTGTAGGTTCAGGGACATTAGTGGAAGTTGAAGTCCCATGTAGACAAAGAAGTCAGCTTAGTCTTCTTGATGCAAATTAGCGATTTATCACTATTGCATAAAGCCTTGAAGACGATGCAGCGTAAAATGGCTCCATTATGTAAAGTAAACTTGTACTAAGGGTTCAAGATGAACTAGTTCAACAGATTATTAAAAGCGACCCGCCCAAAGGCAGGTCGCCTAGCATTGGCCTTAGCCTCTGCTGCCTTAGTTTGCCTTTATGATTCGCTTAGTAATACGCTCCTTATCAGACGTTATCTCCATCATGTAAACTCCAGTTTCGAGTCTGGAAACATCCACCTTGCCGTTAGCCTTTTCCAGCTTCATTACCTGCCTACCTTCCAGAGAATAGATTGTGATATCTACCTGAGTCTTTCCTTCAATAGTCATGAAATCCATCACCGGGTTCGGATAAATCAGAATCTTACTACCCAGCCCTTCAGAAACTGAAAGTGCTCTACTAACTGTAACAACAAAGCTCATAACATGCGTATTGTTCTCTGCCTGTCCATCATCTGCTATTACATCAAAAGTCTGAGTACCAAAAGCGTCTGAAATGGCTACAAGCTCAATAGTTGAACCATTGATCGTTGCACTCACAACAGCATCATCAGTACTTGAAGTTGAATACGTGACTGTCTGAGATTGTTCATCAGCAGGAACTGCTTCACTTAAAATATCAATGCTCAATGTTCCAGCAAAATTCTGCTCAGCTATGATCTCATCCTGACTGAGGGTGAAAACTGGGGCATCATTTACCGCATTGATTGTTACGTTAAATTCATCAGTCACTGTAAGTCCAGCAGGGTCGGTGGCAGTGACTGAGATAGTAGCAACTCCTGAAGCATCTGCTGTGAAGTTGATTCCCATGGTCTGATCACTCAATGTGGCTGTAAGAATTTCAGAAGCCTCTGAGGTGATTGACAAATTAAGAGCATCGCCTGCATCAGGATCTTGGAATACACCGGAGAGATCAATTGAGATCGCTGCTGCATCTTCATCTACAGTAATATCCTCTACGGCTTGAACCACTATTGGGGCATCATTCACATTTGTCACAGATACAGAGAATGACGTAGCTGCAGCACCCCCATTACCATCGTTTCCAACAAGCTCGATTTCTACCGTTCCTACATCTCCATTTTCTGGAGTACCTGTGAAGGAAGATCCATCAAATGATAACCAATCAGGAGCTCCATTTGCAGAAATAGTAATTGCATCTCCATCAACATCGGTAAATAGACCAGCATCGAGAATGTAGGTAAACGCCACGTCTTCAGAAGCAATCTGATTCTCGATAGACAAAGCGACCACTGGTGCATCATTCACAGCATTCACAGTAACTAAAAACTCATCTGTAATATTAGCTCCTGAAGCATCAGTCGCAGTTACCAATACAGAACCTGAACCAAAAGCGTTAGCAATGTATGCCACTTGAAGCTCTTGATTCACTAGCTCAACCGACAGAAGACTAGTAGCACTACTACTGGCATTGAATGTTAGCACATCCTCGGCATCTACATCTCCAAAGACTTGTGAAAGATCAAAGACTGAAGTTTCAGCATCCTCATCCACAACTACATCAGCTATGGCTGAAAGTATTTCTGGTGCATCATTCACGTTAGCCACCGCTAACACAAATGAAGTTGTAGCTGATTCACCATTGCTATCAGTTCCAATCACTTCAATCGTTGAGCTGCCCACATCACTATTTGCAGGAGTTCCTGAGAAAGTCACTCCATCGAAGCTGACCCATGCAGGTGCTCCGTTTAATGTAATTGTGATTACATCACCATCTACATCAGTAAATAATCCAGCATCTAACGAGTATGCAAAAACCGCATCCTCTGTTGCCTGTTGGTTTTCAATAGAAAGCGACGCGACCGGTGCATCATTAACAGCGTTGACTGTCAAAGTGAAGCTTGTACTTGCACTTTGGTTGGCATCACTGGCTGTGATTGTTACAAGGCCAGAACCATTAAAGTCTGCTAATGGAGTTACTTCTAAGACATTACCATTTAGTGTGCTTGTTATTCCTCCTTCAAAATCGTCTGTAACTGCATAAGTCAATGGATCACTTTCAGGATCTGTGAATAAAGTAGTAACATCTACAACTGCAAGAGTGGCAGCATCTTCATCTAGGTTTGTATCTGATACTGTAGCAACTACCTCCGGAGGAAGATTATCCACAATGGTCAGCGTAAATACCTGACTAAAAGTATTGTTAGTAGTCTCTCCATCGTCAGCGGTAATCGTGAATTCTTGAGATCCAAACTGATCTGCTACTGCAGTTACGGTAACCTCCCCAGTTGCCCCATCAATGGAAACATCTGCAAAAATCACACTAGCTGGGCTAATCGAATATGAGACCACTTGAGTGTCCTCGCCAAAAGGCACTTCTTCAGGAGAAACCATTAAAATCAGCGCTTCTGTGAAATTCTTTGGCGCAGTTAGATCTCCACTAATCGTAAACAGAGGTGCGTCATTGACAGGAGTAACGATTATATCAAACTGATCTACTGCAAGCTCGCCAACAACGTCTTCCGCAGAAACCTCTACCTGGATAGTGCCAAAGGCATTAGGCTCCAGCGTGATAGCAAGCGCCCCATCCACTAGACTAAGAGATGCAAGATCAGAACCTGTAATCACATCAAAGGAATAGATCAAATCGTCCCCATCAGCATCTGAAAAAGCCGCTGCCACATCAACATCTTGGATAGAAGTAGCATCTTCTTCCACAGACAAATCTGCGATTGGAGCGTCTAAGACAGGGGCATCATTTACTTCTGAAACATTCAAAGTAAATGTTTGTGTAGCAATGTTGTTTGTTGCAGCACCGTCATCAGCAGTTATCGTAAACTCCTGAGTACCGAATCCATCAGCTATGCTCTCAATAGTCACCTGACCAGAGTTTTCATCTATTGTCACACTTGCGAATGCAACTGTTGAAGGTGAGAGTGAATAAATAGGAGCATCCTCATCTTCTGGTTGATTCAAAGTAGCAGTGATAGATTCTACTGTGGTGAAGTCTTCATCTACTGTTATCTCAGAAGTGCTGAGTTCAAATAGAGGTGCATCATTCTCAGCCGAAACTGTCAAAATAATGACATCACTATTCGTCCCGTTTCCATCATCTGCAATCAAGGTAATGATTGCCTGACCATTAAAATTTTCCTGGTCGAGAGATATGATGAGATCATCATTCGAGATCGTCGTCGATATGGCTGCAGTGTCTACACTTGCAGTAATACTGAAAGCATCTCCTTCAGAATCTGTGAAAACACCTGAAATATCCAGAGTTAATCCATTAGGATCATCCTCCACTAAAGTTTGATCCGCCAATGGACCAGTCACTAGTGGTGCAGCATTTCGGTCAATGATTTGATTTTCGTAGACGTAAAATCCGGTACTAGCATCCGTAGCAAGTACATCAAGATCTCCATCCTGATCAATATCTGCGAAGTTGGCGGTTTGTGTGAACGTTCCAGTAAATGTTTCACCATCAACTAGCTTTCTAGGTACCCAAAGCGTCAGAGAACCGGAGTTTTCCAAGTAGTAGAAGTTGATATCGTTACTTCCCGAAGCTACGGTATAGACAATGTCAAAATCACCATCACCATCCGCATCACCCACGTCAATTCTATGCGGACCTCCGACACTTCCAACTTGGACATTGGTGAAATTTCCTGCTCCATCATTCTCCAAAACTCCAATCTGACTAGCGCTTTGTCCAGTATATACAATATCAATATCGCCATCTTGATCCATGTCCATTGGGATCACGGATCTGGCCTGCGCAACTGATAGTAACGTGCTTCCTGTAAAATTTCCTTGGCCATCATTAAGCCATTGCGCTACAGTTCCGCCATATCTAGCCGAGATGATGTCAAGATCTCCGTCATTATCTAGATCAGCATGATTCACAAATATTGGCTGACCTGCATTGGCAGCTCCATACAGCTCTGTTCCATCCTGCTCATACACTGAAAGCCTGCTACTGCCGTAAGAAGCTACAGCTACATCTAACTGACCATCATCATTAAAGTCTCCAATTGAAATTGATCTACTATCAGTATTTGTAAGAGCTTTGATCGTTCGCTCTGTAAAAGATCCAGAACCGTCATTCTCGTGCCAGTACAGCCCTTGAGCAACAGCACGATCAAGAGTCAATATGTCCATGTCTCCATCAAAATCAAAGTCTACAACCTTCACGTCAAAGTACCCCTTTCCAGATGCTATAGACTCTGCCGCGCTATAATTTCCTGACCCAATATTTTCAAACAGCAGCAATCGTCTTGAGCTATCATCACCACCTATCAAATCCAAGTCGCCATCATTGTCTATGTCTCCAGCTACTAGTACTCGTGGAGAACCAGTAGTACCGCTAACACTAAGTTGAGAAAACTCATATGATAAGGTTGCACCTGTAAACTGACTCGACTTTGCATGGAAGCTGAACACCTGTGTGTTAGAAATCGACTCTCCTCCTTCATCCAGTAACTCGTCCACCAAATACACAGTTATTAGCTCATTAGGAAAGTATGGGGTACTCGGAGTAAACACAACTGAATCTCCCTCGGGCATACTAAACTCTCCCTCTACACTTCCGTGCATGCTACCCACTATTCTGATTCCTGCTACTAAAGAGTTCATATCCATAGTGTTATCAAACTTGAAATTGATAGTCTGGACTGAATCGGTATTAACTGTACCGTTTGCTGGAGAAAAACTCAGCAACTGGGATCGCACAATAGTAAACGAGGTTTGAAATGGCAAGAAACTAGAACCTATCACGGCTGCCAGTGTATCAATACTTACTGTAAGCAACTTACCTTTTGGTAATGAGTTATCAGGTGTGATTGTCAGAACACTGTCTCCATTACTAAATGCTGCAGAAAAAGCATAAAGGTTTAACGACTTGTCAGAAATGGAAACCTTGTCTGTACTGAAACTACTGACGTCTACTGATCGATCAAATGAGACTGTTATTACCGTATCATTGCTTACACCTTCTGCTCCTGAAGTAGGTGCAATAGAAGTAACTCTGGGTTCCAGGACACGATCGTAGATTCTAAAATCATCTATCAATCCATCATATCTCAGCTCTCCATTAACTCCGTTACACGGCGTAGCACCCAATCTGATACGCGCACTGTTCTCCAAATTAGCAGAGCTCAATACCCAAGCAGACTCTCCCTCTAGTACTCCATTGACGATTAAACGCTTTTGCTTTGCTTCAGTGTCCATAATGAAAGCGACATTGACCCACTCATCAACTGGAAAATTGTAACCTGTAGCGACACTTCCATTGCTTGCATTGCTTCTGGTGCTTCCAATAAACCGCACTTTATCGCCAGAACGATTGTAGTAAAGATTGAACATACGTCCTTCTGAACAAGCCTCTCTTTTCGATAGTATGATGGTATTGGCATTCTCGCTTCCGTCTCCAGGTACTTTTACCCATAATGAGAAAGAGAATGACTTATCAGAGATAGGTGCATCACCTAGAGTGACCACATCATCAGTCCCGTCAAATGATAATGCTCCGAATGGGTCTCCATCAATTCCCTCTGCAAACAAGGCTCCCGAAATGGTACCATCTTGATCTGCGATATCGCCAAGAGCCTCCGTAACGTTTCCACTTATTGGATAGTGAAGTATCATTCCAGCATCCTGATCTGAAACAATTGAATAAGTGAATTCTACATTGGGTAACGTCGTACCATTCGTCGCTAAGATTCCTGACAGTGAAACCGTGATATCCTCATTCACCGGCCATCCAGCAGTTGGGGCTATAGTCAACTTATCATTTGAAGTTGAGACGGTAAGACTAACTGGTCCGCTTGTAGATCCAGCGGCAGCTATATTGGTGGTATTAACGGAGCTGGCTACTATGTTCTTATTTAAAGTGATATCAATTGCTTGGCCTGCCTGAATATCAGAACCAGAAGCAATAGAAGTGTTCCTAACTGCAAACGGGACTAACAAGTCGACCTCTACTGAAGTGAGGGCTCTCCCGTACACATGCAGATTATCCATGTCCCCGATGAACATGAACCGACCATTACCATTACATGCAGAAATACCGGCCCTTAAGTTTCCATTATTTTCAAAGTTGTAGGAGCGAGTCCAATTGACAGGTGTTTGCTGCTGAGCATTTATGTAAAAAGAGCTCTCCTGTGAATCATTGTCTTTCACATATGTGATATGGATCCATTCACCAACCTGAGATAGGAGCGCCTGAGGAGCGGCCAAACCACCATTATCCCTTTGCTCTACAGAAATTCGATGGCCTAAGGATGAAGAATTGGTGTAGTTTATCTCAAAGAACCTGCCCTCAGAACATGCCTCACGCTTTCCTAGCAAAGTATACGCCCTATCAGCTGTAAGTCCCTGAGGTATCTTCACCCAAAATGCGACTGTAAACGACCCTGCACCAATGCTTACATCTCCAAAGGTGATTTGATCGTTACCATCAAATGCATAAGCGGTATTTTCTGCGCCATCAAAACCTGAGGTCAATAAAGCGCCGGTAACTGTGCCATCAAAGCCAGTGGATACCGTGTCTTCGGCAGTGGCTTCAAAAGGATAAAATGACAAAAGATTTGTCTCTAGGTCTACGGAATAGGTAAGATCAATTATCGCTGGAGCCGCAGAGTTGGAATTTCCCGCCAAGTCAGTCGCGACATCTGCCCCGAGATCTACTGTAATCTGACCTTCGCTCTGAGCTCTTAAGCTTACAGTATATAAAGAATCCAACATGCTACTGGAGGATAAGATTACCGCATTTGTTACTACCAAATCGGATGTATCAAATCCTTGAACCGGTTCACTAAAAACCACCTCAATATCAAATATTGCAGAACTTAGTGTCTCGCTTGCGCTAGTGTTAAGTGCCACACTTGGTGCCGTCCCATCAAAGACTAATTCATATCCTGTAGAATCGTTTCCATTTGACGCACCCGCTTCAACGACATTTGCTGGTAAAACAACGACGACATTACCATCCGCTGTAGGTGAAACATCAAATGAATATGTCGAGCTACTTCCGCCAAGGTTGCTCGCGACACCATTAGTAATTAATAGGTCAGACAACTCAAAGCCAGTCACATCATCAGAAAAATTAAGAGTGAATGGAATCACCGCATTGTTAGTTAGATCCTCCGACGTAGTAGTGAGAACGCCATAAGGTCTAGTAGACGTGGTGAAGTTCCACTCTCCCGCAGCTAACCCTGTATAAGGAATATTTACCGAAGCTTTAATTGCTCCCGATGGCACAACAATGCTGTACTCCTTCCCTGGCATAAGTGGTTTAGGAAAAGGCATAAAGACGTCTCCTCCCTCAATAGTAAGTGTAGTTACATCTACATCTTGGGAAGTGGCATCCGTTACATTCTCTATAGTAATGTTGCCAGATACAGCCTCCATAGTTCTTGTGAAGGTCAATTTCACATCAGAGTTCCGTGCAACTTCCGTAGCATCATCAGCAGGTGTCTTTACAGGATCGCTAAGTGTTTGGATATTCGCTGAGAAGAACATGTCGTTCCAGCTATTACCCAAGATGTAAATCCTTCCACCTGTGTAGTAGTCGATCGCGGCATTTTGACCAGTACCATAAGCAAGCTGTGGCGACCCTCTTAGAGTTGTAAACCTAGCGGTATACTTCTGGCCTGCAACTACCTGCACTCCAAAGCTGGATAAATCCCAAGTTACTGTGCGATTTCTATTTACGAATACACCTCCGGAGGTGAGGAGCTTTGTGCCACTGAGGCCATCTCCATTGTAGATCTCGACGATTACCTCATTGAGACCCGCGGGGGCATTACCAGACTGTGCACTGACGCTACTAAGCAATCCTGATTCACATGCTGTGAAGGACTGAGCGACAGAAGCATTGGTAAAACCTGTTCCTGCTATACCATTCACATTGGTGTTAATGGAGCAGGATTGTGCATACGCATTGCTTCCAAGCAAGGATGCGACAATCAAGAGTTGTAGTATTATGGCAATTTGTTTTATCATGTGCTTCAGTTTTCTGTTTAAGGCACATCAAACAAACATTATCTTCTCCAAAGTAGATTTTGAAATCTACTAGCTGTACCCACCATTTGAATATTCGTTGATAGAATTTTATTATTCGTACAATATTCAAAGCCAACTTGTCGCTTCAATACTTAGTTGAGAGATTCAAGAGCTTTGAAGAGTGCATCTTTTTTTCTGACCGAAACTGGAGCCATACTACCATCTTTCAAAAAAACAATTCCACCCTCTTTTTTCTCAAATCTGTCAAAATGAACGAGATTAATAAGATGAGACTGATGAGATCTAAAAAATGATTGATTTTCAAAAAGCTGATGATACTCCTTCAGAGTCTTAGTAATGGTGAGCATTCTGCCATCAGAGATATAGAATCTTGTGTAATTACCTTGGGCCTCACAACGAATGATTTCACTAACAGAAATCAAGTACAGTGCTTCGGTGTCTTTCAAAACAATCTTTTTCTGATCTTCAGGTCGATCTCTATTTTTCACGAGAGTCGATACTGAAATACGCTGCTCTTCAAGGTTTATTAAATCTCTAGCTTTTTTTAGCGCTTTTTCAATTTCCTCTGGATCTACAGGTTTTAGGATGTAATCCAAAGCGCTGTACTTAAATGCTTTTATTGCATAGGCATTGTGCCCAGTTACGAAGATCACTTTAAAGTCAAGTTCTCCGTATATTGAAAGCAAGTCAAAACCAGTCCCATCTTGCATTTCTACATCCAACAATAGCACATCAGGTTTTTCTTTTTTAAGCATGTCTAGGCCAGTTTTTACTCCACTGGCTTCTCCAATTACACGGCAATCTGGAGCATAGATTGACAGTAAAATCTTTAAGTTTTCCCTTATGCTTGTATCATCATCTACAAGTGCTAATCTCATTGAACTAAGACAATATTGATGAAGACCTAAATGTAACTGAAAGGCACTTTTAATTCTACTTTGGTGCCACTTACTTCACCTTTTTCATCTTTTAAATTATCAATCATCAGTTGAATCTTATTCTTCAGGGTTTTGTCAACCAAAACCAGTCGATCTGTCATAATAGTTGTCGAAAGAAATCTGCGACTTAGGTTTGATCTTGAGCCACGTTCCATTATCGAAAATTGCAACGTTAATGAAATCATCTCCCTTTTTGAATTTCAATTTTACATCCCTCTTTGAGATTCCAATTCCATACCCTTGGCATTCTGTAAGAAAGTCTGAATGACCATTATAGCATATGGTATCTGCTCCAGCACAAATATTCTCCCCCTAACGCAACTATATATTCGAAAGAACTCAATCTTGGAACGTCTTTCAAATTCCAAAAGGAACCTTAAGTTCAACCTTAGTTCCGCTTATTTCACCGTCTTCATTCCTAAGATTGTCAATTACTAACTGAATTTTTCTCTTTAGAGTGCGATTAAATAGATCCATCCTCTCGCGGATAATAATAGTTGACAAGGATTTGTGATTGTTTTTGGTTTTTTGGTGAAGTCCGCTACCATTGTCGTACACGGCAATTTTAATAAAATCACCTTCTTTTCTGAATTTCAAATCAATCTTACCGTCTTTCGAAATATTTCCTATGCCGTGCTCGACTGCATTTTCTAAAAAAGGCTGGACAAACATGGGCGGAATAGTATCCACTTCTGGATCAATTGCTTCATCCAAATCTATGAAGTATTGAAATGAGCCAAGGCGTTGTTGATGAATCTCCAAATAGTTTTTGAGCATATCCATTTCCTGTTCGACAGTAATAAACTCACGCCTAGAATTTTCAAGAATTTCTCTCATCAATTTTGAAAACTTAGTTAGATATATTGCAGCTGATTTTGTATCATTTTTTAACATGAAGCTTTGGACTGCAACCAGTGCATTTGAAATAAAATGTGGGTTCAATTGCGATCTTAAAAATCGTTGTTCTAACTCAGTCTGGCTTTTCTGGTTAGTGATTTCACGCTGTTTGTAGAAGAAATAGATAGTTGCTAGAAGAAATAGAAATGACACTAGTACTATAATCAAAATCTGATTCTTTTGCTGAATTTTTAGGGCTTGGATAGATGCTTGCTGTGAGAGAGAAGCTATTTCTGCCTCCTTTTTTTCCGATTCATACTTTGCTTCCATTCCCGCTATAATTGATTGGCGATCCCTTCCTAGAAGCATACTATCTAAGGAATAAAATTTTTTATGCGCTTCGTAGGCATCCTTATATCTTCCAAGAGCTCGGTATGCTTCACTAAGTAAAAAATATGCGTCTGCTTCTTTATCCACATCTCCTGTTTCCTTAGTTAGCCTCAATGCCTCCTCAGCATTTTCAATTGCTTTTCCGAGTTGTCCGGTCTTGACATAGCATTCAGAGATATTTGCATGCACTGCCGATCTACTTCGAATTTCATCAATCTCCTTGCTGATTTTCAAGGACAAAAGATTATAGTCTACTGACTTGTCACAATTGCCCGCCTGAGCAAAATTATGTGCAAGCGAATGATAATTGTATGCCAAGAATAGCTTTCTGTTTAAGCGCCGATTTATGGGAATGGTAATAGAGAAATAATGAAATGAAGAGTCGTACTGATCAATCTGTGTGAATGCACTTCCAAGATTATGATAGATCCGTCCCATATTCATACTCTCTTCTGCAAAGTATTGCTTGGCTTCTTTATAATATTTAATGGCCTTTTCAAATTCTTCTGACTGATAATAGGTCCCTCCGATAGCAATAGTCAGACCACCCCTTAAGCTGTCATGCTCTCTATCTCCCAAAATCTCCAGGCCTTTGAAAGCGTAGAAAATGATCGAATCATTATTTGAAACCGCTGAGTGCAATGAACTCATTGTCAAATAGCAATTAGCAAGTAATATCGAGTCCCCTTGCAAGGACGCAAAATCATAGGCTTGCCTAGAGTAGTGAAATGCAGAGTCCATCTCACTGATTCTCATCTTAGATGCTGCGATTTGATTCATCGCCCTTGAAATGCCATCAAAATCCTTTCCCTCCCGAAACTGAAATAAGGCATTCCTAAGTATCTCAATGGCCTTTCTGTAGTCTCCTTTACACTGTTCAGCATACGCATTGATGATCAATGCATCCCCAAATTGGGTCAACAAATGCTGACCCCTTGAGGCTTTCTCAACGACTCGGAAAATCGAATCATATTTCTCGGGTTCGACACAAACAATCGATTTTGAGTATTCATTAAGGCTATCTAGTACCGCAATTGATTGAGCTTGAGAGACTAGGGATGAAATAATTAGAAGTGATGATAATATTCGCATAGATTGGAATTTAGCGCCAAAAATACTGCCTTTTGATTCGTAAAAGTTGTATAACTTTTTGGAGAAATTTCGTCATTTAATCTATCTCATTGCCGAATTCTTGAACTCCAAAAATACTCACCTATTTTGCTGAGTAACCACTCCTGATCCTGAATCTAGTGCCGAGAAATTCAATTTAGTTACAAGATTCATAAAGCCTTGAAAATCTTGCCACTAAGCGTTAACTAATTACCTTTGCGCACTATTTCAATATGTGGACCAGATTAGCTCATAGCATCTTAAAATATCGTGTAACGCTGATGGCACTTTTAGCGGTAATCACGGTCTTCATGGGATATCAATCTCAGAACATTAAGTGGTCATATGACTTGGCTAACATAGTACCTGAGAAGGATCCGGATATGGTCTATTTCAGGCAATTCCGAAAGACATTTGGCGAGGATGGAAACATCATGGCGCTAGGCATACAGGATAGTAGCGTATACCAATTGGATAACTTCAAGAGATTTAGTGAACTAACATTCAAACTAGAAGACAAAGAAGGTATCCGTAATGTGCTTGGTTTACCAAACCTGCAGAAGCTTGAAAAAAACAATGCAAAGCGGGCATTTGAACTCAAGCCTGTGTTTGATTCTATTCCAGAAAGTCAAGATGAATTAGATAGTCTCATTGCTGCAGCTACGAGCCTCAAGTTTTATAGTGGCCAACTAATCAATGAAAAGAATGGAGCCACCCTACTCCTTATTACGATCGAGAAGGATATTTTAAACTCGAAAAACCGAGATGATCTAGTCAATTTTATCATTGATGAGGGCAGAGAGTTTGAAAAAGCCTCAGGAATCGATGTGCATTTCGCAGGACTGCCTTACTCGAGATCCATTACCACAAGCAAAGTGAAGGCAGAATTAAATATGTTTTTGGTCCTATCACTAATAGTGACTGGAATCATTTTGTTCCTGTTTTTTAGATCTTTCAAGGCAGTGTTCTTCCCACTAGTTATTATCGGTGTGGTAGTCGTATGGGTGATGGGGACACTTGCACTTCTCGGCTATAAGATTACACTCTTGACCGGTCTGATACCACCTATAATTGTGGTAATCGGTATTCCAAATAGTGTCTACATGCTAAACCGCTACCATCATGAATTCAGCGAACATGGTGATCAAATGAAGGCACTTAGCAGAATCATTCGGAAGATTGGGGTGGTGACTTTTATTACCAACCTGAATTTGTTAATGTATTTGGTAAGTGGGATTTACTGTTCGATATAGAGTGGCGAAGTCCTCAGTACGTAGATAACTTCTTTGGTTTAGGGAATGAATCGATCAATCGAGATTTAGATGAT
>JABSPG010000380.1 GCA_013214445.1 Ekhidna sp.
TGTAGAGTAGAAGGTCGCCAGAGTATTGCACTCCCGTCAAGTAAGCAGGCATACCGCTAAACATATTTGGATTCCAGAGGGCTTCTTCACCCGTTTTTGCACGATATTCTTTTAGTTGATTGTTGCCCCCTGTGCTTTGAAGAATGTCGTGCTGATCCATTTTTTTTCCTTCAAGAAAGGATGGGGAATGGACGAGTACGGTTATTAATAAAAACCCAAGAATGATTAGTCCATGAGTCAAAGCATTTTGCTTGAGGGTATTGTTCATTTCGGAAGGCGTACGTTTAAAAATCGCTCAAAGGTAGAATGAATGATCTTATTGATGTCAGAAGAAATCTTCAATAAAAAGATAGCGACAATAAATATGATCGATGTAAGGATTGATCTAAGAATGATGTTAAGAATAGGGTGCATACCAGGCTGAAAGAAGTAAGCCGCCAATGCGACTGACACAGCGATTACGAGTAAAGGCAAGTGCTGCTTTGTAAATGGCTGAATCCCCATCTTTACTTTTACCCAGAAGTATTTTAAAGTACTCTGAAAAGCAATAGCTGTCAGGTAACTAGATCCAGCACCATTGAGACCATATTTTGGAAGCAAAACATCATTCATTCCAATTAGTAAAATAGCCGACATAATTTGAAAGAGCAGATTATACCTGTAGTATGGAGAAAAGTTGAGTATTTCCCCAGAAAAGGAACCCATCATCGTAATCAATTTTGCGAAGCAAACCGCTATCACGACATAAAACCCTACTTGAAAAGATTCACCCTTGGGAATGAAATCAAAAAGATCTTGCAGATTGGTGCAGATTCCTATCATCAGTAGAAGGCCAATGATGGACATGGTGATGGAACCTCTTTTGTATAGGTTTTCTACTTCTTGGATATTGTTTCGTTCGATTTCACTGGAAATTATGGGAGCAATCACCTTAACTATATTTCTTCTCGGCATCTCAACGATTACGGCGATGAAGAAGCAAGTAGTAAAAACTCCATTCATATCTGCGCCCAATACAGCAGTTACTTGGTCATAGGAACTGTTGTTAATGATAGCAAAACTACCAGCCATCAACATTGCATAGGATCCAAATTTTGCGAGATCTGTACGCCACTGCCCTCCAACTATTGCGAAAGAAAAATTGAACCTAAATCCATCAAACAAAGACAGTTTGATAAATAATATAATGAAAGCAGACAAGTAAGTGATCCCTAAACCAGAAACCACCCCTGAGAATGACCACCATGAAGAGGCATATCCGATCACAAGAAGTAAGGATCCTATTCGTAAGTAGACATCCCTTAGAAAGGAAGGAAAAACTACCTTGAGAATTGTTCTACTAAGAGAAAAAAAGATGTCGAAAAAACTATTTGCAACCATCACCATTGCAGTGATCCATAGATAGTTGATATACTCAGGAGCAGAATCAGTATATCGAACCACAATTTGATCTTTAAAGGCATATCCAGTCAATAAAACAATTCCGCACCCAAAACAGGTCACAAGAAACAGTAGAGTGAAAAATGTATTCTGATCCTTTTTTTCGAAGGATGAAAAATATTTAATAAATGAATTACTCATCCCTAGTGATGAAAGCGGAGAGATCATCATGGCATGGGACGTTATCAGTGTGAATAGACCGATCTGAGACAGATCAAAGTATTCAGCTCTGAAGTAGAGCGTGTTGATGTAACCTACGACAACTCCGATGTAGGCAATCACGGTACCCCAAAAACTTTGCTTAATGATTACTCCCACAAGTGCGAATTAGAAAAACCACAATTTAATCGAAAGGACAATTACCATAACAAGTAAAATCATCCGAATGAGTCTGTCACTTTTACCCACTGACCACCTACTTCCAATCCATGCGCCAATTGAATTTCCAAACGCGAGCGTTAATCCATATTCCCATCGAATCTTATTTTCAAGGTAGAAAACCACCACTGCTGCAGCTGTATAGCAAAGAATCACAAATACTTTAATGCTATTGGTTTTTGCCATGTTAAAGCCGTGAATCGTTGTGAGTGAGGCAATGATCAAGAAGCCGATTCCTGCCTGTATGAATCCCCCATAGATGCCAAGAAAGAAAAAAGTGATGACGCTTGTCCAGGTTTTTTTTCTTGTAATGAGTTCTTTTGGATCCACGTTTATTGATGGCTTAAAAATGGATATACCCATTACAATGAGCATGACTATAGCTAAAATTCGATTAAATACTTGATCGCCAATATCTACCGCAATGTTAGATCCTATGATTGCACCTATTATGGCAGGAATAGCGACGTAGAACGCAAAAGGAAAAGCACTGACCCCTTTACTCCGATACCCTGCCACCGAAAAGATATTCTGAACAAAAATGGCAACTCTATTTGTGCCGTTAGCTTCAGCCGACGGCAACCCCATAAAAATCAGCAAAGGCATAATCAGCAGAGACCCACCACCGGCAATACTATTAACAAAACCTGCAAAAGCTCCAGACAGGACTAATATGACCCCTTCTAATGTGGACATGCTATAGTATGTAGTCTGTTGGGTTGCAATCTAATTTGTCAGTACACTGTGCTAACAATTCTACCTGATTCTGACCTGTGATGGGATGCGTTTCCAAGGGACACATTTCTGCTAGAGGTATGAGGGTAAACTTTCTACTCGGTATTTCGGGATGTGGTACAGTAAGATGTTCTTCCGAAACTATTTCGTCGTGATAGTATAATAGGTCAATATCGATGGATCGTTCGCCCCATTTTTCTTTCCTGATTCTCCCCAGCTTTTCTTCTGTTTCCAGCAGTGTTTTCAGCAGCTTAGTGGGAGATGCTGAGGTCTCCAATTGCAGCACCACGTTCAGGAACCAGTCCTGATTTGACTTGCCCCACGGCTCGGTTTCATAGATGGTGGATTCGTCTATGACTTGAATTTCTTCTTGGGTTAGGAGCTTCTCTGCTTCTCTTAAGTACTCCAACCGGTTGCCTATATTACTACCCAGCAGGATGTAAATTCCGTTCATACACTTTCGCGATCAATTTTTGGCAAACCTCGTCTTACTTTTGCGAGTTTCAAAGACAATATAAAACTGCATTAAATTTTTGTATGGCTTTTCTAAGAAATCTTCTAGCTACCCTATTGGGTCTTTTCATTTTTTCAATCCTCGGTTTTTTCATGATCGTGGGGATTGCTGCTTCCGCATCTGCAGATGAGGTACCTACAGTAAAATCAAATTCGGTGCTCTATTTCCCCATGTCGGGAATTTTAATGGAAAAGGCAGTTGAAGATCCCTTTTTGAATGCTTTTGCAGATGGTCCTAAGCCGCAAAGCCTGATTGACATAGTTTCTGCCATTGAAAGGGCAAAAACGGACGATCGTATTAAGGGGATGTACTTAGAGCCAATGTACTTGGCCGGGAGCTATGCAGGATTGCAAGAGATCAGAGATGCTCTGTTAGACTTCAAGGAATCAGGCAAGTTTGTTTACGCTTATGGTGAGTTTATCAGCGAGTCAGACTATTACGTAGCTTCTGTTGCGGATAGTTTATTTCTCAATCCATCAGGAGCGATTGAATTCAATGGGCTGGATGTGAATATCACCTTCTTTAAAGGCATGTTTGATAAGTTGGATATTAAGCCAGAAATATTCAGAGTGGGAGATTTTAAAAGCTATGTGGAGCCCTACATCAGAGAGGATATGAGTGCTGAGAATCGGCTGCAATACACCGAATTGCTTGGTTCGATGTACAATACGTACTTGTCAAACGTATCTGATGCGATTAGAATTCCGGTGGGAGAACTGAAAGAAATTTCTGATTTGATGAAAGTGAGCCTTCCGGAGGATGCTGTGGATTTTGGCTTGATTCACAAGGTGGGATATGAAGACGAGCTTAAGAGTGTCATGAAGGAAAAGCTGGATCTGGCTGAAAGAAAATCGCTAAGAACCATGAAAATGAGCAAGTATATTCAAGCTATTTCTACTGAGAATGATTACTCCAGCAATCGTGTGGCGGTGATTGTGGCCGAAGGTGATATTGTCATGGGTGGTGATGAAGGAATCGTAGGAGATACCTATGCAGAGGAGATCAGGAAAGCTAGAAACAATAGCAAAGTGAAGGCGATCGTCCTCCGAGTTAACTCTGGGGGAGGCAGTGTGACCGCCTCAGATATGATTTGGAGAGAGATGATGCTGACCAAGGGCGTGAAGCCACTTATTGCTTCGTTTGGGGGAGCAGCAGCGTCAGGGGGCTATTACATTGCTATGCCGGCAGATACCATTGTTGCTCAGCCAAATACCATCACAGGCTCGATCGGAATATTCGGTATGTGGTTCAACTTTTCTGAATTCCTAGAGGATAAAATAGGGGTGACACATGATGTGGTCAAAACAGGTGAGTATTCGGATATTTATACGGTAACTCGAGAGCTTTCTGACGCTGAGCGAGCGATCATACAGAGAGGGGTCAATGAAGGTTATGAATCATTTACTCAAAAGGCTGCTGACGCCAGGGGAATGACGCAAGATGATCTGAAGAAAATCGCCAGTGGAAGAGTGTGGACCGGTGAGCAGGCATTGGAGAATGGTCTTG
>JABSPG010000381.1 GCA_013214445.1 Ekhidna sp.
TCATCCAACATGTGGTGTCCATGGTCAGGTCGCATTGGTAGTCTTGCATCTACCCGACCCGCTTCCAAACGTTTCTTCTTTTCCTTCATCAATGCCTTCATCACACCGTACATGTCTACATCCCCGTCCAAGTGATCTGCTTCATAGAAGTTCCCTTCCTCATCTCTTTTTGTACTCCGCAGGTGGATGAAATTAAACCTGTGACCAAGCCTTTCGATCATTCCTACAAGATCATTGTCCGGTCTTGCACCATACGAACCCGTGCAAAAGCACAGTCCATTGTGATCACTTTCATATGCTGCCAACAAATCAACTGCATCTTGTTCTGTGCTCACTACTCTCGGAAGACCCATAATTGGAAAAGGAGGATCATCGGGGTGAATTGTCATGTATATGCCACATTCCTCCGCAGTTGGCACGATATCCCTCAAAAATTCATGCAGGTTGTTTTTTAAATCTAGGGCCGATATGCCTTCATAAGTAGCCAAAAGCTCTCTCAATTTCGGAACATCAAAATGGGCATCAGTACCTGGAAGACCCGCTATTATATTATGAACCAATTGATCCTTCTTCGTTTGATCCCAGCTTGCGAAAAGGTCTTTTGCCTTTTGCCGTATCTCTTCAGTATAGGCTTTTTCAGCCCCATGTCTCTCCAGAAGGTAGATCTCAAAAGCGGCAAATTCTGCAATATCATATTTGAGAGCCGTAGATCCATCCTCCATCGGAAAGGCTAAGTCTGTACGTGTCCAGTCCAGTATGGGCATAAAGTTGTAGCAGACCGTATCAATCCCACATTCAGCTAAGTTCCTGAGGCTTTGTTTATAGTTTTCTATGTAATGTTCAAAATCCCCCTCTCGCTTCTTTATGTCTTCATGAAGTGGCACACTCTCTACCACTGACCATACAAGGCCTGCTGATTCTACCTCCTGCTTTCTTTTTCTAATCTCATCTATTTCCCATACTGCTCCTATAGGTACATGATGCAGGGCAGTAACGACACCAGTAGCACCTGCCATACGTACATCCCATATAGAGACGGGATCATTTGGACCATACCATCTCCATGTTTGTTCTAAGCTCATCCAAAAATTGGTTTTATGTAGTTGTGATAAATTTTCTTTTTGAGAAGGCGATCAAATGATTGATAATCAAAATCTCCAACCTCCTTGAGGTCCTGCATAAGAAGCATCATTCCACTACTAGTATCTGAAATGGAAGTGTCTTTTCCGCTCGCTATAACCATATCAATGATTGATCCAGCACCTTGGCTCTGCAATTGATCCTCAGTATAAACCCCATTCCTCTTTTCGTAAAGAACTCTATTCATATGTTCTTCCAAACCTCCCAATTCATCGCTAATTTCCTTTAGTGATTGAAGGAGAGCTCGATGAAAGAACAAGATCGTACTCTTGGCATACAGACCACAGTTGGAATTCTTAAAAACTGAACTCAAATGCTCTGTTTCCAAAACCTTACTTATACTAAGAGAAAGTTCCGGATACTGGAAAGACTCATTGGTATATCCAATTGCACCAATGACTGAACAAAACTCTTCTACCAGATCTAATGGGATACTCTTCAGTGGATCTAATGCTATCCTTGGCTCAATGGCAAAAAAATCAATATTATGATCGATTAGGAGTTTTATTATAAAAAATAAATCAATTGGATTCTGTACTATTTGCGAATCAACAAATGATATTTCACACAGCAGTTCGTCATGATTGGTGGCCAATAATAAGGAATACATGAAGTGAGCTTCCTTGATGGGTGGTAAATAGGTATCAACAAAATTGACAAGATAGTCTGTGGTAACAATATGTCCTCTTTTTACTCCTGGTACTTGATCAACTCCTATGTATTGGGAGTACTGATCTAAGAATTTTGATTTCTCCTTGATCGTAGCACCTTCACCAACACGGGATGATACCTGAAAAGATACTAATCCGGGTTCTGCAGGCAATTCTTTGATTTCTTTTGGATTTCGAATAATGTAGGAATTGAGTTCCCCTGACTTTAACTCTGAATTTCTAACATTGTCCTGCCATATTGTTGTAATGCAATTATTCAAACTGCATGAAGTACTAATTGCATCCAGAATTAAACTGTCTCCATGACCTGAAAAATGCTTAAGTGCTATAGAATTCTTAGCTGTCATCTAAATCAAAATGAGAAAATTTTGTAGACTAAATTTACTGCTGTAGTAAGGCTTTATATGGAAATAATGATTCAATGAAGAAGTATCTAAGTACATATCGGCTAAAACTGTGTCTATCGGGAGGAATCTTAGGAGTAAATGAGTGCTCCCAGCTCCACTTTATCAGGATCTATTAAAAAGATCTCACTCAAAACAGAATGAAATTCAATTGATCAATGATTCGCTTAAAGATGTATCCAAAGGAGTTACAGTTCTGCGCATATGAATTAAATCTAAAGAATGATGAATCCTTACTAGCAATAGTCTAAATGACTATATTTTTGTTTTATGGAACCTAGCATCTTAGAAGACTTATCCATCGACTGTGTCATATTTGGTTTCGATAAAGAGCTGAAATTGCTTTTGGTTAGACACAGTGACGGAATAAGCAAAGGGAAATGGGCTCTTCCAGGAGGATTCGTACAAAAGAATGAGTCAATAGATGATGCAGCAGAACGAATCCTTTACAGGCTTACAGGAATCAAGGAAATCTACCTTGAGCAAACCAAAGCTTTCGGGAGCGTGGATCGCTTTCCAACAAAGAGAGTGGTCACCATTGCTTATCAGGCATTGCTAAACGTTCAGAATTTTACTTTGAATCCCGGCTTCACCGCTGACGGAGCAGAATGGTTCAATTACAATGAAATACCACCACTCCCCTACGATCATGCTGACATAGTTAAGTACACAAAAGAACAATTGCGCAACAAAGTGAAACAAGAGCCTGTGGGTTTCAATATGTTACCTCCAAAATTCACCTTGTTCCAGTTGCAGTTGCTTTACGAGTCGATGCTTGACATAAAACTGGATAAACCAAATTTTCGCAGGAAAATTGATAAGATGAATCTTTTGATTGATACAGGTGAAGTGGAAAAAAATGCGACCTATCGTGCTGCTAAACTCTATCGATTTGATGAGCAGATCTACTATCGATTAAAGGAGAAAAAGTTCGTGCTTGATTTATGAGAAAGATAGCTAGGTACTTAAGAAGCAAAGGCACCTGTGATCTGTATGCTAAAGACAAAGCCTGTCGTTGACCTAGGTCAAAAAATGACAATCTGCTTGTCTAGCATATCAAGAAAGGTGCTTTGAAAGTCTACTTAGAGTCACAACATCATGGACTCTAATATTCTTCATTTTATTAATCCCTCTTAATTGATTGTGGATACTGATCAATAGCACTATACTCTGGCCTAAAATCTCAGGACAAACTGCCGGAGTAGGTTCATTTTGAGTCACCCTTGCATCTGTTCCAGCTCTATACCTTTTGTTTCCTTGACATATTTTATCACAAAAACCACAGATAGGATTGCGCAGATCGTGTATACTCTATAGGCAAATGACAATCCTAAAGAACCTAGGATGATTGGGAAAGTCAACGTAATCAAAAAATTGGACAGCCATTGGGACAAGCCTGCCACCGCCAATCCTGATCCACGTAATTGATTGGGGAACATCTCGCCAAGCATCACCCACATCACAGGGCCCCAAGAGAAGTTGAAAAAGATGACATACAGATTTGCTGAAACTAAGGCTAGTTTTCCCATTACATCACTCAATTCAAGGGTACCAGAATCAGAGAGTGATCCCGTAGAAAATGCAACGACCACCAAGGCCAACGTAACACTCATGCCCACCGAACCAATAACTAAGAGTGGCTTTCTACCCAATCTATCAACCAGCATCAAGGCTGCTAATACTGCTGCGATACTTAATGCTCCAGATACAACATTTATTAGCAGTGCATCACTTTCTTCGAAACCAACAGCCTGCCAAAGCACAGCTCCGTAGTAGAAGACGACATTGATACCTACAAATTGCTGCAAAGCAGCCAATCCTATCCCAACCCAAACTATTGGCCGTAGTTTTCCTTTAGCTCTATCATACAAATCCGCTAACTTAGGTTTGTGATGATCCTTCGCTAAGGAGTTGTCAATCTCTTCGAGCTTATCATTGCCAGCTTGTCCATATAGCTTCCTTAAAACCAAAAGGGCCTTTTCCTTCTGATTCTTTACCACCAGAAATCGCGGACTCATGGGTATGAAAAACAGAGAAACAAGAAAAATACTGGCTGGAATGAGCTCCATCCAAAACATCCATCGCCAAGTTTCAAAATCCATCCAAAGCAAATTTTCAGCAGATCCACTCATGTTTGCCAAAACGTAATTACTGAGAAACGACAGAAATAATCCAAAGATGATTGCTATCTGCTGTACAGTAGCCAATGCACCTCTATACCTGGCAGGCGATCTCACTAATGTATGCTGGCGCCATCACTGATGCTGCGCCTACTGCCAGTCCACCAAGAATTCGATAAACGATAAGCTCTACGGAGGAAGTAGCAATACCGGATCCCTAAGCTGAAACAATGA